>JAPUIC010000001.1 GCA_027297425.1 Nitrososphaerota archaeon
AGTCACTAGAATTTTATAGTTTTTGTTCTTCTTCGTAAATTTTGAACATTGTTCCAAGATCAAGGCCGCAGACCGTTGGCTCTTAGAAGATCAGCTTTCGTAAGTATCCCAACGATTTTTTCTCTCTCAGACACAATAACAGCTTGGAAGAAGGTAAGAAGGGAATATAGTGCTTCTATTGGTGTCTCCTGGGGAATAATAGGAAAGCCCTGTTCCATAACGCTAGAAATAGTTTTCTTATAGATTTGTTGGGGATTCTTTTTTTCTGACAACATTCTAACTAGAGCTTTATCCGATATGCTTCCAGCAAGTTTACCTCGCTCAAAAACAGGAAGTTGAGAGATGGCGTGGTTTTGCATGAGTTCGGTAGCGTCACGAACGAGCTGATCTGACTCCACTGAAATGATATCGGTAACCATAATCTCTTTAGTTTTCTTTGTAGATTTCCTCTGTAGTCCCAATAAAGTTTCGGACAATGCTTTGGCTTTTGAAAAGGATGGATCGATCCTTCCGGATTCTATTTTTGCTATCAGCGCCTGGCTTACACCTGCTAGACCGGCAAGCTCTGCCTGGGTAACTCCCAATTGCTTTCTAAGTTTGGGAATCTCCCGTGGCTCTAACATCTTAAGCCATAAGATCCATTGAAGAATCGGAGTAAAAATCTGATAGATCGTTACTCTTTCTTGGATCCAGAACTCGGTTTAGTATCGCCAGAGGTCTCCGCCTTGGAGGGATCTGTAGGCTCTGATGTTTCGATCGGTGCTGGTGGGGGGGTACTTGCCATCGTGTAACCGATCCAAGCAAGAACAACGAAGATAGCAGCCACACCTACGAATGCTGTAAGTGCTAAGACTTGAACCATAAAGAAGAATAAGAGAACTCCATATACTATGATCCCTAAGATACTACCTAATAGAATTACCAGTCCGATACCTTGATCTTTATCCATGCTTATCGTCCAATCACACTCTAAAGACGTATATATATTTTAAAGATGCAATACCCATTCAAGTTAATCGTTCGATAAGATCATTTGGGCTTAGAGCGTCCGTGACATCATAAACGCTCTCTCCCCATCTTTGTAATAGTTATCATATGCGGTTGTATTCTTGAATTGCAGCCGGTCGTAGAGGCCTATTGCCGATTTGTTTGATATTCTTACCTCCAGGTAAATCTCACTACAACCACCCTCCTTAAGTGCCTTCATCACGATTTGCATCATTTCGGTAGCAAGTCCTTTCTTACGATGCTCGTCCAATATTCCTATGGATACGATATGACCCTTCTTCCCCATTCCAAACTTCTTGACGGTTGAAAATCCAAATTCAATCCTACACATAATGTATCCGACTACCTTTCCTAAATACTCTGCAACGAGGAACGAATCTGGTGCATCTTTTAGTAAATTCTGATAAAATGAATCTGAATAGTGCTCCGGCAGTGTTTGCCAGTTTATCAAAATTACTTCAGAGAGATCCTGCTCTGTACACCCCCTGATGATATAATCCCCTATTTTTGATACGGATAGATGCTGCAAATTGTTGACATTGACCTTATAGTACATACCATTAAATTTTTCCAGCCGAGTGATCACAGACCTCTAACCTCAAATAACCACATAGTAAGAGTCATAAGGAATTAATCTGGTGACCCAGCGATGAATTCTAAAACTGACATCGAGTTGGCCTCTCTCGGAAGAAGGGTCATCGCTACTTTATTCGATACATCTATTCTAATAGCCCTTGGTGTTATCACGGTCACAGCTGTTGGGCTCCCAATAAAACCAAGTGATTCAATAAACTTTTCCGATTTCGGGTGGTTAGCATCCCAAGCTGTATTTCTTGTTATTTTCATCATATACTTCTCTACCCTTGAATGGTTAACGGGGCAAACTATAGGGAAGAAAATTGTTGGTATCAGAGTGATTGGCCAGGTAGACCATGAGAATCCTAGTTTCATCTCAGCTATAGCACGAAATGTGCTAAGATATGTGGATTACATTCCGTATCTGTTTCCTATCATCGGCGTTGTGTTGATATTGGCAACCAAAAAGCGACAGAGGTTAGGTGACCTGGTAGCGAAAACATATGTTGTAAGATCACCAAATGTAGCTGACGACAGCTAGAGTTTTAAGATTCGATATTCCATTGCCTTCTGCCGGGGTAGGATAGCCCGGAAATGACGCACCGGAAGTCCGTCGGCCTCGAGATCGGAGAAAAAAGGCTTGCGAGCCGATGACCTATACAGGTCGCGTGGGTTCAAATCCCACTCCCGGCGCCTCCGATGAAATTATGATTTACTACGTAGTAGAGATTAGAAATAGCCCTATAGCGAGTATGCCTAAGATGAATCCTCCTTTCTTAGCCCGATCTACACAGGCGTTTATGGTATAGTCAAGTTTGGTCAATAGATCCTCTCCCATTATCTTGACATTGGCCTTCGACAATGACAGGTTTACATGTGCCTGCTCGGAACTCTCTAATGATCGATTCACGAGCGACCTAACCGTCTTGATTAAATGATCCGGCCGAGTATCTTCACCCAAGTTAAAATATCCTTTCGAGTTCATAATCTTCGCAGCCATAGAGTGAGTATCCGATGTACAAAATTCCAGAAGTTCGAATTGTGATGTTTTCAAGTCCTCGATGAATTTTTCCCGAAGGCCCAAAATCATATTATTCGAGTCAGCTACAACTAACGCATATCTTGATCCACCGATTTCAAGAGAGAGAGTCCCAATTCCAGCCGGGCCGATGTCATTACCAAGAGTTTCTTCTTCTCCTAATGTTGTATGAGCGTACCCTACAGATAACTCATATTGTTTTTCATTTTTCAATTTACCCAAAACAGAGTAGCCTGCCTCGGATAATTGGCGACATTCTTCCTCTGAAGGAACATCTCCCTGGCTGTTATGCGAATCTACCACGATTAAATCGATGAATCCAATGCTCTTAGCAAGGATCTCCATTTCTTTTCTTATAGCCTCAGGAACATCCTCCATACCCTTGGGTGCTAGCGAAAGGAAGATTATCGCAGCCTTTCCAAAACTGATACCCGTCGCAGTAGCATACCCTATCGAAGTTTTTACCGGTTTAGAGCACGTGCTGGCTTTTGACTGAATAGAAGAGTTGTCCAATGAATTGAGAAAAATTTTAACTTCTTTTTTCGAAGGCAAGTCCAAATGATGCCCAGAGACACCATGGACGACCACGGGTTCAAGACCTCGTTCTGTAGCCCAAGAAAAGAGCTGATAAGGTAAGTTGCTACTTCCAATCGGTTCGAAGGGACCCGGATGAACTTCGGGTACCAGAAGGGCCCTTTTATTATGCTGACCTGAAAAAGTCACCATTTGACACTTTACTTCTCTTTGAGAGCTCTCTTCATCCAATATCTCTTCAAGATAATCTGGTGAATTTGCGGTCCAGCTCACAATAAATCCACGGAGCAGCCTAATGGGTGATTTTATCTCCATTATGTTCGATGCCCTATCTATATACATAATGTAGCCTGCCACGGAAAAGATGAAGACAATGCCAAAAATTACTAAAGGAATCTGGGACGTTACGATCTCGATGGCAGCCGGATTTAATGAGATAACCAGTATTGTTTGAACGAAAGCGAATGGGAGGGCCTTAACTGGGCCATTGAAATAAATAGTGCCGAAGACTAGTAATTTGAAGGCAATCGCAAATACGGAGCCTACGATGAAAAATGAGGCAATCAGATTTTTCTCTAGTCCTATAGTTGATAGAGCGACTCCCAGCCATGCCAATATTGCCCAGACGGATAAAGAAACTGATGTTACGAATAAGAGCTTAGTATTTGTTGCAAGATGATTCTTCCACATCATCGTCTTTTCGACTAGGATCGCTACGCTGATCGAAACCCCAAAAAACGCCACCTTTGATGCATTCAAAGAGGACGATGTCGCGGCGTCAAAAGCAAAAAATAACGCTAGGCTACTGATGAAGAGGACGCTAACGAGCGAGAATAGAGGCGGTATGTGAAAGAGTAAGCGGTACCTCTCCGAAAGGCGGCGTGAAATCTCCCCCTGCAGCTCGAGTCACGCTTTCTTTGTAAGATTCAAAAGAAGATTCTTAGGAGGATGGATGCGAGTCCAATCGCAGCACCAAAAGCTATTACGTACTCTGGCCTGATCTTCACTCCATGGGTTTCATCCTCGAAGAATCGCAATAAACCTGCGCTGGAAGCAGGAAGTGCTTCAGTTCTCTGTTTTCTACTGGTGGTCATATGTGCCTGAGATAATTCCAGCGAAGGACTTTATAAAAATTTGGATTATCCTGACGAGGGTAACGGACGTTTTCCAAACCCTATCGAAGCTAGCCGCACACCTTTAGGAATATTATCGAGCGGGAGGACTCTTCGACCGTCGATGATGGGGATTCGATCGTATAGTTCCCAATTCCTAAACTCCTCTAATTCGGTAGCAATGACACATAAATCTGACCCTTCAAGAGCAGCCTCAATTGTCTTGGCATATTCTATGGAATCTAGAATTAGGTTTGCATTTTTCATCGCTAGGGGGTCATATCCGACGACTTTACTACCCTCCTTCAGAAACGCACGAGCAACTGCTATTCCTCTAGATTCCCTCACATCATCCGTTCCTGGTTTGAAAGCTAATCCGAGGACTGAGATCTTCTTCCCTTGGAGGGCTCCAATAAATTTCTTAGCAAGCTGAATAACTCGTAGCGGTTGTCCTTGGTTTACCTCTTCTACCGCCCTTAGTAGCTTCATATCAATCCCATACTTGGAGGCTATAGACATCAATCCTCTAATATCTTTCTTGAAGCAAGAACCACCATAACCCAATCCAGCATCTAGGAATCTCCCTTTACCGATCCTTGAATCGAGTTCCATGCCTTGCTTGACTCTTAGATAGTCTAACTCTAAAACTTCGCATACGTTAGCTAACTCATTCGCGAATGAAATGTCTTTGGCAAGGTAAGCATTTCGTGCGTACTTTATCATCTCAGCCTCTCGTATCCCAGTTCTCAAAATAGGTGCATCAAAGTCTCGGTATAGATTTACCATCAGATCTCCACTCCTTGTGTCCAGTTCACCTATTACTATCCCAGAATTAGCGGGATTTAGGAAGTCTTGAACAGAACTTCCCTCCCTCAAAAACTCAGGATTTGTACAAACTCCGACTTCCGCACCGAGTTTTTTCCCTGACGCTCTCAAGTTTGGCACAACAATATCGTCCGTTGTGCCTGGGACAACAGTACTCTTAACCACGACTACATGGTAACCATCTCTCTGGACTAAGGCTGATCCTATCTGTTTAGATGCCGAATAGATATACGAGGTGTCGATACTACCATCCTCCAAACTTGGTGTTCCTACACAGATGAAACTAATATCAGCTTTCGGCAAGGCATCTTCTAGGTTCGAGGTAGCATCTAATAATGACTCTTCTAGAACGCGTTTCAAGAGAGGTTCTAAGCCTTCTTCGTGAATCATTGGTTCCCCGGATTTTATCTTAGCGATCTTTGTTTTATCGATATCAACGCAAGTTACATGATGACCTTTGCTGGCTAGGCATACCGCAGTGGTTAGCCCTACATAACCTGTGCCGATAACAGCTACTCTTAACACAATCCTTTAGATTAATGCCTGCATCGCAATAACCTTTCCCATTTTCTCTACGATTACTGTCTATCCTGAGCTGAAAGCTTAAATCTCTTCTAAGCCGTATCTTCGTGGGGAAAATAGATAGGCAAACGTAAAGTATTGAGTGAAGCAAATCTCAAAGATCTGAAGATCCCACAAGAGGGTGAACTCTTAGGCAGGGTTCTGAAGCTTTCCGGTGGAGATCATGTTATCGTCAAGAGTACAGATGGAATCACTAGAATGTGTAGGATTCGCGGAAAGATGAAGAGGCGGATGTGGATACGAGAATCTGATATAGTGCTTATAGGACCTTGGGACTTTGACGATAGGCGTGCAGACATTTTATGGCGATACATCAAGGGGCATGCTGAATGGCTTGTTGAGAACAAGTACTTTCCGACCGAGCTATAGTGATAGCTTAAAGACGCGGGTCACTCGTGGTATGCTTCCTTATCTTTAATATTGAACTTTACGAACTGGCCTACATCCTTAGGCGGAATAGCAAGTTGCTTGGGCTTAAAAATAAGGCTCTTTCGATCATATCCAGCCAACTCATAATGGTTGGTCATAACAAGTGCATCAAAAGGACAAGCGTCCACACACAACCCGCAAAAGACACATCTGCTGTAATCGATCTGAGGAAATAGGGACTTTTTATTCACCACTACTTTAGTATCCGCTTCTGTAATCATATCTATAGCAATTGCGATACCATCGCATGCAATAGCACACAATTGGCAACCGGTACATTTGTCCATGACAAGGAGGTGCCTACCCTTGTATCCAGGAATTCCGATATTCTCTTTAGGGTCAAACTTGTAACCATCACCTTCCATGTCTAATTTCTGTTCCGGATAGTTCATAGTCATTCTCCGTATGAAGAGCTGCCTCACTCCTGAATATATTGCGTTAAAAAGACCCATCAAACTTCACTTATGAATAGATATGTAGTCAGAGCTTTCAAATTGTTCTTTATATCCGTTACCGTCTGGGTTAACTGAAAGGATATCTACCCCCCATTCAGGAATGCGTTAGGTGCCGGGGTAGCTCAGCCTGGTTAGAGCGCCAGACCTCCAAAATAAGGCGTAACTCATAATCTGGAGGCCGCGGGTTCGAATCAAAGCGAGAGACCCGCCTCCGGCACTTTTATTTTATTGATTATCGCCATTTGAGAAGTATTCTGCCCATCTCTTGCGGACCAGAGCTTCAATACGTTCATCCGGGCTTGCTAAGTCAAGAGACCCTCTATCTAGCCCCTCCTCCTTCCACTTTATTGTAGCATCTATTCCTAGTTTCGAGCCCAGGTTAGCTACGGGGGAGGAAGGATCGAGGGTATCTGTTGGTGTGTTTTCAAGTATGAGAATATCTCGTTTGGGATCTGTTCTAGTAGTAACTGCCCATATCATATCATTACTATCATGGATATCTATGTCAGAATCGACTACTATAATCATCTTCGTTAGGCTCATTTGACCTAGACTCCAGAGGCCAAACATGACTTTCTTAGCCTGGCCAGGATAAGTCTTTTTGATAGACACTATCGCAAGTCCCTGAAACCATCCCGCAGGAGGCATGCTGAAATCGACGATCTCAGGATGAAAGAATTTCATCATTGGCAGGAACGATCTCTCAATAACTTTTCCAATAAACGCATCTTCCATAACCGGCTTACCAACTACTGTCGTTAGGTATAACGGGTTCTTACGACTAGTGATGGCGGTTAGGTGGAAGACTGGATATGGCTCTGGAGGTGTGTAATATCCAGTATGATCACCAAAAGGCCCTTCAATTCTGAACTCATCAGGCTTAACTTTGCCTTCGAGAACAATTTCACCATTTGCTGGAACCTCGAGGTCAACCGTCTTACATTTTACTAGGTCTATGCCTTTACCCCTCATTATCCCAGCAAAGAGTACCTTATCCATGGTTTCAGGGACCGGTGCTATCCCGGCAAAGATAGAAAACGGGTCTGCTCCTATTATTATTGCAACATCCATCTCTTTTCGTTCTGCCCTCGCAACCCTAAAGTGCTCAGCTCCACGTTTGTGTGGTTGCCAATGAATCACTGCAGTCTTCTCATCAAAAATCTGAATCCGGTATAACCCCATATTTCGGTGACCAGATTCTTGATTCCTGGTCATGACTAGCCCAAAGGTGATGAACCTCCCGGCATCTTTGGGCCAGCTCTTTGTTGCTGGCAGAGACAAGAGTGAAGAATCTTCTACCATGGATACCTGTTGAACTGCCCCCTTCCCTACTATCTTGGGCGCATAGCCTGATATCTCACCCAGTTTTGGTAAAGCCTTCATCTTACCCAGCAGTCCCGACGGAATCGGCATAGCGAGCATATCTGTAATCTTTTTACCGAGATCCTCAAAGTTTTCAGTTTGGAGAGCTACTCTCATTCTCTTTAGGCTTCCAAAAGCATTTCCCAATACAGGAGTATGATATCCTTTTACATTCTCGAAGATGACAGCTGGTCCACCATCACGAACTAGTTTCCTGAGAATCTCAGCAATTTCTTGATCCACACTGACTTCAGCCTTAACTCTCTTTAGCTCCCCTAACTGCTCAAGTTTACTTACAAAGTCTCCTAAACTTGCAAAAGGCGACTCCTTTGACACAGTGACCATCTTTCAGTACTTCACCGTACGAGATATTTTTAAATACTCTTACAAGTCAATTTGGAAACTCATGACCCCGAAGAAGTTCGAATATATCGAGGCCAATACGGTAGAAGATGCTGTTTCTCTCTTAGTGAAATATAAGGATGAGGCAAAGCTCTTGGCTGGTGGTCAAAGTCTTCTTTCTCTCATGAAACTGAGGCTTGCTGCACCTCAATATTTGATAGATCTCAACAAGATTGACGGATTATCCGGAATAAAAGAGCATCCTGATGGAGGCCTCTCTATTGGAGCGATGACTCGGCATTACATGATAGAGAATTCTGATTTGATACAATCCCGCTATCCTATTCTATGCGAGAGTACGTCTAAGATTGGAGATCCTCATATTAGAAATAGAGGTACTATTGGTGGAGCCCTGTGCCATGCAGATCCTTCGGCTGATTCTCCTCCTGTTGTTAAGGCCCTAGAAGCAGAGTTTAAGCTTCAAGGCCCTAATGGTACTAGAATAGTGAAAGCCCAAGATTTCTTCGAAGATATGTTCACTACGACGATGAGCTCAGATGAAATCATGATTGAGATAATTATCCCTAAACTGGCACCGAGGACGGGACAATCATACATTAAATTTTCAAGAAGAGAAGGGGATTTTGCTATTGTAGCGGTTGCCATAGTCATAACATTGGATGAACAGAGAATATGTACCAAGGCTCGAATAGATCTCTCTGGGGTAGATTCGAAGCCAATAACCGCAACCAAAACGGAAGAATTTCTAATCGGTAAAGAACTAAGCGACGCAGTAATAGACGAGGCTGCAAGTACTGTCCCCGGACAAGTAAAACCTGGTGGTGATGTCCATGGCTCAGCGGAATATCGAAGTGCCATGTCCGAGGTCTTTACCAAAAAGGCTTTAATCCAAGCCATAGCGAACGTAGGTAGCCTTAATTGACCAAATTAGTAAAGTTAAAAGTAAATGGCGCACCATATGAAGGTGAAGCAGAAGATCGGACTTTACTAGTGCATTTCATTAGGGAGCAATTAGGGCTGACTGGAACACATATCGGTTGTGACACTGGGAATTGCGGGGCCTGCACTATACTCTATGAAGGTCGATCTGTGAAGTCGTGCATGATGCTGGCCGTGCAATGTGAGGGTGCGGAACTTAGTACGGTCGAAGGGCTTGCTACAGATGGAAAATTACACCCATTACAGGAGGCTTTTTGGGAAAAACACGCATTGCAATGCGGCTACTGCACTCCTGGGATGCTTATGGCCGGGATTGCTCTTCTAAAGGATAATCCTTCACCCACTGAACAAGAGATCAGGCTATGGCTTCACGGTAATTTGTGTCGATGCACCGGCTATATTAGCATCATTGATGCTATCAAGCTAGCATCTGAAAAGATGAAGGCATCTCCGAATTAAATCTGTACCGTTAACCAGAGTTTATACCTTCGCGAACTAGAATAAATCATTGAACGTTATGACAAGAGACTCCATTATTAAAAAAATCTCGGCGCGGGAAATCCTCGACTCACGAGGAAACCCAACAATAGAGGTTGAGGTATGGGTGGGGCGTGAGATTGCGACTGCGTCTGTTCCATCGGGTGCCTCAAAAGGACTCCATGAAGCTATCGAACTGCGGGATGGTGATAAGGCGCGATATCTAGGTCTAGGCGTGACTAATGCTGTTTCTAACGTTAGCATGATCATTGCGCCTAAGTTAGAAGGAATGGATGGCATGGACCAATCGGCTATCGATGCTGCTCTGATAGATTTAGATGGTACAGCCAGCAAATCGAGACTAGGGGCGAACGCTATATTGGGCGTGTCCATCGCTGTCTGTAAAGCCGTTGCCAAAAGCTTAGGAATTCCCATATTTCAGCATATTACCAAGAGAAAGGTTAGTAATATTTCCCTCCCAACACCGCTAATGAATGTAATTAATGGTGGCAAACATGCGGGAAATGACCTGAGCATTCAGGAGTTCATGATTATTCCAACGGGCGCAACCAAATTCAGCGAGGGGTTGCAGATGTGTGTAGAAGTCTATCATCATTTACGAACCCATCTTGTGAAACAATATGGAAATGTTGCAACGAACGTTGGTGACGAGGGAGGCTACGCTCCACCACTTAAGCGAACCAGGGAAGCGTTGGACTGTCTAGTCAAGGCCGTGGAGACATCTGGCTACGCCTTAGGAAAAGACGTATGCATTGGAATAGATGCTGCATCCAGCACTTTTTACACGAAAAACGAATATTCAATTGATGGTCGGATCTTTAGTAGGGAGAATCTTATAGAATACTATCTCAAAATCATTGAGGATTATGACATATTATCTATCGAAGATCCGTTACACGAGGAGGACTTCGAAGGACATGCCCTCTTGACCAAGAAATGCAGAGACAAGGCTATCATCATAGGGGATGACCTATTTACAACTAATCCAAAACGGATAACTAAAGGGATAAAGTCAAAATCATGTTCGGGACTGCTATTGAAACCCAATCAGATCGGAACATTGACCGAGGCATTGGTCGCCTCTGAACTATGCATGAATGCGAAGTATAAGGTTGTGGTTAGCCATAGATCGGGAGACACCGACGACTCCTTCATTGCCGATCTCGCTACGGGAATTGGAGCGCATGGAATAAAGGCTGGAGCTCCGGCTCGAGGCGAGCGCGTCTCCAAATATAACCAGCTACTGAGGATCGAGGAGTACTTAGGAAAAGGTGCTAGACTAGCTAAATTAGATTCCTAAACGCGCCTTTTCTATTACATCTGCTTTTTCTAGGACGAGGTCCCTTACTTCAATAAATGAGGCTAAGGGGAAATCAGGCTCAGCACTCATGAGAAAGATAAATTTTCCACATCGGGTAACGAGAAATGAAACAAACTCTCGGTGAACTATATGGTACAACGTTTTCCCATAGTAACGATCCCATGTACCTAGCTCCTTTTCCATACCACTAATATGAACTGCTAGGCGAAGGTCTTCACTGGTTGGTTCTAGCGGCGGAATCCCTCTTCTCATACCTCCTGCAGCTATCCTTCCGTCACTCCCCAACAATGCTACATATCTAATTTTCCTATCAAACTTCAAGAGCTTGCGGCAGACCTTTTCTAGTACTTGATTCAAATATTGCATACTATTCTCTAGGCGAGATAAAAAACCTATCTATCAAAGTATAAATAAATAATAGCAAAAGAACAGAAATTATTACACAAAAAAAACAACTAGTTGGAATTTCTCTACTCTGATGGTTGACCGACCTTGCTGCTCTGACGAGTTATGCATCGAAACGTTAAATAACGAACTAGAATCATTTAATTCAAAAATTTGCCTCTCAATGGTTTAGAACATTTCCTCCAATTAGGTGGAGGTGCTGAATTTCTCCTATTTCTACCATTACTATGCTGTTTAGTAAACATGCTTCAAAAATCTAAGCAGAAGCGGGCTGAGTCGAAGACTCTGACTGAAAGCGAGAATTGGTTATTGCCTTCGGGAATCCAGGATTCGTATAAGAAGATAAGTAGTAAGGCTAAGGATTGGACGAAGACTCCGAAAACTCTTGGATCAGCAGCATCGCGGCCTAAAACTCTCGCCGATCGAAAAGGAGCGACTCAAAATATTTGGGTGCTTGACACCTCGACACCTCCTAGGCTTTTGAAGTATACTAACGATAGAGAAGGTGAGGCTACATTCGAGTTAACAGAACAAGATGGTGGTGGAACCTCGATCAAGGTCAGTTTTAGCTATGGTGCAGAAAAAAGAATTCGTGCACTCCAATCGGATCTACATGTAGATGAGACTGTAGAAGAGACTGTAGAAGAGACTGTAGAAGAGACTGTAGAAGAGACTGCAGATGACTCCTCGGATAAGATTTGTGTAAATTGCTCTAAATCTTTCTTGAAAGAGTTCGATTTTTGTCCGCATTGTGGATCTAAACAAGGCAGTGTATAGATTCAGTGAGGCAATCACTCTCTCTAATATTAGCCCATAATCATTATCTCTCGATAAGCCTAGGGCGCAATAATTTGCGTCTATGTGCTAGATGTTCAGGAGTGGTTCTAGGCTTCACTATGGTAATCTTACTAGAAGGTCTACTGGCTATCTATTCTTATGTTACCCTAAACGCAGTAATGGTCCCTATAGTGATGATCTTAGCGGTTCCTGCTTCGATCGACTGGATAACCCAGTGTTGGGGTAATAGACATAGCGATAATCGGACGCGATTGCTGACTGGACTCCTACTGGGAGTTGGGATCGGACTGGCTTCTCTCCTAGATTTACCTTCACTTACAAAGTATATGCTAGTTGGAGGTACTGGGGGCATCGTCATCATGGCTGGATTTGTCGGGAAGTCCCTCCGAATCAAGAATTGAAGAAGCTCTGCAGATTATGGTCGGCGTTACTTTGAAGAAATATGTTCCAGATACTTCCGTGCTTGTAGACGGTCGTATATCACAGATGCTCGCAAGCAGCGAGTTATCCAAGTGTGAGATAATCGTTCCCGCGCCGGTGATAGACGAACTTCAAGCACAGGCCTCAAAGAATAGAGAACCAGGGTTTCTCGGCCTCCAAGAAGTCAAGAAGGTTAGAGAAATGTGCGAGAAAGAGGGCATTTCATTCAGCATTCAAGGTAGACGGCCGGACTTGGACGAGATAAAATTAGCTAGAAGTGGGAGAATAGATGCCATTATACGTGATATCGCGAAAGATATGAAAGGGACATTAATTACGGCCGATTACGTTCAGGCTCTCGTTGGTGAGGCAGAGGGGACTAAGGTACTATACGTTCCACAACAGATTAAAACGAAGGGACTAGAATTCGAGAAGTATTTCACTAAGGATACGCTCAGCCTTCATCTGAAAGAGGGAGCTCTCCCTGTGGCTAAACGGGGTCTGCCTGGAAAGTTCAGATTAATCCAAGTCAGGAAGTCTCCTTCTAAAAAAGAGGATCTACAACAGATGATTAAACAAATCTCAGAAGCCTCTAGGGTAAGTAAAGATGGGTTCGTGGAGATAAGAGAATCAGGAGTACTTGTAATGCAACTTGGTAAATTTAGGATTGCGTTGATCAGACCTCCCCTCTCAGATGGCTTAGAAGTAACGATAGTCAAACCATTAGTAGATCTGGAATTGCAGGATTATAAGATCTCCAAAAAATTGATGGACCGTTTGCAGGCTGGTGCAGAGGGGATTATTATTGCTGGGCCACCAGGGTCGGGCAAAAGTACACTCGCTGGTAGTCTGGCCAAATTCTATTCTAAGCAGGGTAGTATAGTCAAAACTCTGGAATCACCTAGAGACTTACAGGTTGGCCCTGAAATCACTCAATATGGTCCTCTTAATGGTGATTTCGAAAAGATTGCTGATATCCTATTACTCGTAAGACCTGACTATACCATATTTGATGAGATCAGGAAGACGAAAGATTTCAGGGTATATACCGATTTGAGATTGGCGGGGGTTGGGATGGTTGGAGTAGTTCATGCGAGCGGCCCGGTTGATGCCGTCCAGCGTTTCATAGGGCGAGTTGAGCTAGGGATGATACCTAATATCATGGACACAATAATCTATGTCAAAGATGGCGAGATCCGAAAGGTCTTGGAGCTGCGTCTGCTGGTAAAAGTACCCTCAGGCATGATTGAGGCAGATCTAGCCCGCCCAGTAGTCGAGATTCATGATTTTGAGACAAACTCACTAGAGTATGAAATATACACATTTGGAGAAGAAAATGTGATTATTCCTGTCCGAGAGCAGAAATCTGAGGAAGATAGTATTAAACGGCTTGCTAAGGAACGCATACAACAGATTATCCACAATTTCGACCGAAACGCCGAAGTCGACATATTATCTCCAAAGAAAGCTATTATTAGGGTTGACAAGGAATCTATTGCTCGATTGATCGGAAAAGGAGGAGTAATGATAACAGAAATCGAGGAACGGTTAGGAATAAAATTAGATGTAGAGGCGAAAATACCATCTTTGGGCCAGGACGTCAACTATGAGATACTTGAAAAAGGAAATTCACTAGACATCATTTTCGAAAGTGGGGTTATCGGTAAAGAGGTTAGTTTGTACATCGGACAGGAATATCTTCTATCTGCGATTATAGGTAGAAAGTCAAAGATCAGACTCTCAAGATCCTCTGAGGCTGGAAAAAAACTAGTCAATGCGCTCCTCTCGGAAAAATCGATTGATGTTGTTACTCACAGACCGTGAAAATTTATCGGGGATGGACTCAATGGGTGTTGAGGTGAAGGCTTAGGATAGAATACAAATCAAAGAAAGGGGAAATTACGGTCGGGATTTTTGGGAATGAGGTATGCTTGCAGGACGCTGCCCGAGATCTAGGAAACATGGATGGCATACAGGTCAAGATAGTACATAGACGACGACTAGAAATTCGATTGCTAGACGATCAGAAACGGCAAATTGTAGAAGATACTATTGTCAAGAACTTCGGTTACGTAGAGCTTGACCCTTTCCCTAAACCACAGAAGTCCAAAAAGCATTAGGCAGAGAAAAGGTAAGATTTATAAGTAAAATAGACTTTTTATAAAGATTAAGGACAAGGAATGATGACCGTATCAAAATCTGTACTTTTTTCTGTATCACATGTGGTGGTAACTCCCTTGTCCGTACTCGTCCTACAGTAGCATCTCGCTTCTGTTTAGGACAGTTGTGAGGAATTGAAAGTAAGAAGAGTTGATCATGTATGGTTGAAATGACAGGTTCAAAGGCGTTAATGGAGGCCCTTAGACGCGAGAAGGTCAAAGTTATCTTCGGGATGCCTGGCGGCGCTAATCTCCCCATCTATGATGATCTATACGACTCTGGAATAAAGCACGTTTCGGTTAAACATGAACAGGTTGGTGCTCATATGGCCGATGGATACGCCAGGGTCAGTAGGGGTCCAGGTGTATGCATGGCTACCTCAGGCCCTGGGGCAACGAATCTTGTAACTGGAATTGCTACCGCGTATATGGATTCCTCGCCAGTTATAGCTATAACCGGACAGGTTCCGAAGGCTATGATAGGCCGTGATGCGTTCCAGGAAACTGATGTCGTGGGCGTCATGGCATCGATAACAAAACATACTATCCAACCATTGAGTGCTGCGGAAGTACCTTCGGCGATCAAGAGCGCATTCTATATTGCCAATAGTGGAAGGCCGGGCCCAGTACTGGTCGATATTCCTAAGGACGTTCAAGTGGAGAACGCTGAGATGATATTCCCAGAAAAGCTGGAGATTCGAGGGTATACCCCATTCCTACCGATTGATCGGGTCAAGGTAGCACAGGCCGCCGAGATTCTCGCGAAAGCGGAAAGGCCGGTAATTTGGGGTGGTGGAGGCATAAGAATCTCCGATGCCTCTGAACCATTTACGGCTATAGCTGAGCTTCTCAATGCTCCAGTAGTTACATCACTTCAGGGTAAGGGGATATTTCCGGAAAATCATCCTCTATGCTTGGGCCCTATGGGAATGCATGGGCGAGCGGAAGCTAACAAGCTGATAGGCGAAGCGGATGTCATTCTTGCAGCTGGTGTTAGATTCTCAGATCGTACTACAGGTACTGCTGACGAATTTGGAAAGTCAGCAAAGATTATTCATATTGACGCCGATCCATCTGAGATAAACAAGAACAAGAGAGTACATCTTCACCTTCTAGGCGACGCTAAGGAGATCTTGGGTCAGATCTACAAAACGCTTGCAAATTCTGTCAAACGAAAGGGGCCAGGAAGCTGGATAGAAAGAATTAATGAGGTGAGGGAAGAGATGAAACAGATTTCAGCTTATGATACCTCAAGATCGGATCTTACTGGTCCAAATATCGTACGGTTAATGAGGGAGATACTACCGCTTGACTCTATCCTGACCACGGGAGTCGGTAGACACCAGATGTGGTGTGAGGTCCACTATCAGGTACTGAAACCTAGAACTTGGATCACCTCCACCGGTTTAGGTACTATGGGGTTCGGTCTCCCAGCTGCAGTAGGTGCAAAATTTGCCAAACCTGACGTCCCGGTCATTGATTTTGACGGTGATGGCAGCTTCATGATGACCGAAACGGCACTAGCCGTAGCGGTAGAGGAGAGAGTTCCGATAATTGCTATCATACTAAATGATAAGAGTCTAGGTATGGTTGAGCAGTGGCAGAGGATCTTCTACAAGCGAAGATACTCGGGAGTTAAGACTACTGCAGGCCCTGATTTCGTCAAGCTCGCGGAGGCATATGGTGCCGATGGACGGAGAGTTGATTCTCTAGAACAGTTTGCAAAAACTCTGCGAGAGGGGTTAGGATCCGACATGCCGATGCTCATAGATGTACCCGTAGATCCAGAATATGATGTCTTTCCATTCATGGCTCCAGGGAAGAGCCTGAAAGATACTGTTCATGGCCCAAAGGAGATGGGAATCTTTTGACCTCGGTTAAGATAATAGCAGTACTGGTAGAGAACCGCCCCGGAGTACTCTTCAAAGTCGCAAATATGATCAGAAGGAGGAGTTTCAATATTGAGAGTATAACCGTTGGAACCGTTGATCACAAGGACATCTCTAGGATGACAATAACGCTGCATGCTGACGATGCCATAGTGGAACAACTCGTCAAGCAGCTCTCCAAGCTGATCGATGTAATAGAGGCCAACGTCTTTACTCCTGAGGAAGTTATCGCGAGGGAGCTTGCCATCATTCAGTTAAGCCCTGACGTCAAGGTTACAACGGATACAAAGGTCACTCAGGAGCTCAGAATAGTGGAATCTTCGAGTGAATCGTTAACCGTAGAGCTACTTGGAGGACCTGACGTTATCGACGAGTTCCTGCAGAAAATAGGCGAATCTAACGTTCTGAGCGTAGCGAGAACTGGAATTACCGCTCTCCCAAAGAGGCGTAACTAATCATGGGCAAGCGAGATCCAGGAAGGGTGTACATCTTCGACACTACGTTAAGGGATGGCGAGCAGACTCCTGGGGTATCTCTTTCTCCTGAAGAAAAAATGGAGATAGCGAGACAGCTCGATAAGTTGGGAGTGGATACCATAGAAGCCGGCTTTCCGATTACTTCCAAAGGAGAGGTGGAAGCAGTTCGAATGATCGCTCATGCGGGTCTTAAGGCAGAGGTATGCGGACTTGCAAGGTGTGAGAAATCGGATATCGACACGGCGCTCAGTTGCGATGTTCCACTTGTACACCTCTTCATAGCAACATCTGACATTCATCTCAAACATAAGCTGAAAATCTCCCGTGATGAGGCACTGAAGAAGGCAGTATGGAGTGTAGAGTATGCGAAGAGCCATGGGGTGACTGTGGAATTCTCCGCAGAAGATGCTACTAGGTCCGATAGAAACTTCATGACGAAAGTATACTCTGAGGCATGTGCTGCTGGCGCGGATAGAATAAATGTCCCAGATACTGTTGGAGTCATTACCCCACAAAAGATGGGCGATCTCATACGTCATCTCAAGAAATCTATCAATGTTCCCATTAGCGTTCATTGCCATGATGACTTTGGTCTCGCGGTAGCAAATACGCTTGCTGGGATCGAAGCAGGGGCGGTTAGAGCACATGTTGCTATTAATGGAATAGGCGAAAGAGCAGGAAATGCGTCTCTTGAAGAAGTGACTATGTCAGTTCAATGTCTATTCGGGAAAAAGACCGGAATTAGAACCCCTCTAATCTATGATACTTCTCGTATGATATCGAGGATAACTGGCGTCGTTATCCAGCCCAACAAGGCTATAGTAGGTGAGAATGCATTTGGACACGAATCTGGGATACATACTCACGGCATCCTTAACCTTCCTCTCACCTACGAACCGTTAAATCCAGAATTAGTCGGAAGAAAGAGGTGGATAAAGGCCGGAAAGCACGCTGGCGGTCACGGTATTGCTTCCCAGCTCGAGGCTATGGGTTTACAGGTGAACAAAGAACAGATCAGAGAGATAGTGGTCAACGTAAAGGCTATTGCAGATAAGGGGAAGAATGTTACCGATTCAGATCTTGCGGCACTAGCCCGCTCGGTTATCGGTCAGACCCAAAAGGAATCTAAGATCGTAGAATTACAAGATCTGGCAGTAATGACCGGGTCTAATTTAGTCCCTACGGCATCTGTTAAACTAAAGATCTCCGGGGAAACATATGTGGGTGCTGATACTGGAATCGGACCCGTCGATTCTGCGGTGAAGGCAATTCAGAAAGTTACACATGACCTTATTGACGTTAGACTCAAAGACTACCGGCTAGAGGCTATAACTGGTGGCTCTGATGCACTGGCTGAAGTTACGGTAAAGGTGGAGGATAGCGCTGGTAATACTGGATCCGCTAGTGCTGCTGGCGCAGATATTGTCGTTGCTAGTGTAGAAGCTATGATAGATGGTATCAACAAAGTGCTCGCACGAAGTACGAGAGATCTGGAGAAGGCAGTAAAAGCAGACTAGTTCTATAGTGCTGAATGTTTATTTCATCTGATCGTACTTGAAGAGACTACCTGCCTCGAGTATCTTCATAATTAGTTCAGGAAAGGCCTTGATCCCATACTCCGTTTCCTGGGTGATGTTAACTACCGTATGCTTCTCTAGGTCTATTTCAATTTCATCGCCGTCAGCTATCTGCTCGTAGGTCTCATTTGTAATCTCTATTGGAATAAGATGTCCACCGTCAACGGCATTCCTATAGAAGATCCGCGCAAAAGATGGAGTTAGTACCGCCTTGATACCTGAATAGCGAAGGGCGATTGGTGCGTGCTCTCTACTGGAACCGCAGCCAAAATTTCTTCCCGCGACAATGAAATCTCCAGGTTTGACCTTCTTGACGAATTCAGTGTCCAGACCCTCTAATGCATGTTGAGCCAACTTCAGAGGATCCATCTCTTTAAGGTACTTACCAGGAATTATGACATCCGTATCTACGTTTTCCCTATACTTGTGGACCCTCCCTCTAAATTTAGTTATCACATCTTACCACTCAGATCTCTAGGATCCGTAATCTTCCCCGTTATTGCTGATGCAGCTACTGTTTTCGGGGAAGCAAGATACGTCTGTGATTCTACATGGCCCATACGGCCTGGAAAGTTCCTATTGGTTGTACTCACACATACCTCACTCTTCCCTAACACACCCATATGAGCTCCACAGCATGCTCCACAAGTGGATGGTCCAATAAGGGCTCCGGAGTCGACGAATATGCTAATTAGCCCCTCATCAATAGCTTTTTTGTAAATACTCTGCGCAGCAGGCAAGACCTCCGTCCTAACCTTCACTTTGTTTCCCTTCATGATCTTTGCTGCTTCTCTGAGATCTTGTATCTTGGCTCCGGTGCATGAGCCAATATATGCTCGATCAATTTCTATGTTAGACACTTCTCGCACCGGGCAGACATTCTGAGGTGAAAAAGGACGTGCAACCATGGGTTCTAACTTAGATCCATCAAAATTCAATGTTTCAACATAGTGGCAATCACTATCTCCATAAACTGGCGTATATTTTTCTTGAGTTCGACTATCAATATGTTCAAACGTCTTTTCGTCGGGCTCTATTATCCCATTCTTGGCTCCAGCCTCTGTACTCATATTGGTGAGGGTCAACCTTTCGTCCATCTCCATCTCAGTGACCGTTGATCCTGCAAATTGCATTGTCTTGTAGTTCGCTCCATCAACTCCAATCTGACCGATGATCTTTAGAATTAGGTCCTTTGCCATCGAATGATCGGGCATTGGTCCATCAATCTTGAAGAGGATTGTCTCTGGAACCCGAAACCAGATCTTACCGTTCAGCAACACATACGCAAGATCAGTATGACCTAATCCCACCGCAAATAAGCCAAGGGCTCCAGCAGTATTCGTGTGAGAATCACCACCTGTGTAAACTTCACCAGGCAGTACCAGCGCGTCTTCTGTAGCCAAAGTATGACATATACCATGTTGACCCTTACCAAACCGATAGTATCTTGTGATTCCCCAATCTTTGGCCATCTTTTCCATCGTCTCCATGTTCCCTGCAGCCTGCACATCTGAACAAGGGACAAAATGATCTTCAGCCATAAAAACTCGGCTGGGGTCCCAAATCTTTATCTCTCCTTTTTCTTTGGCAACTTCATCCAGAACAACCTTGGCGCCAGGCCCAGAGACGTCGTGCATCATTGCCTTGTCTACGTTGGCAAAGACTACATCTCCCGGAGCTACTTGATCTTTGCCTGAAGCTCTTGCTAGGATTTTTTCAGTAATCGTCATGGATGTCATGGCTAGATCATCTCCGACAGCGCGGATATTAATATTTACTGACCCAATGAAAGATGATCAAAAGCCTAACTTCCGCAACTTTAATAATTCTAATAGAGCGGTGAAATAAGAAGGGTTACGAAGTGGCAAAGATAGCTGTGA
>JAPUIC010000010.1 GCA_027297425.1 Nitrososphaerota archaeon
CCTGATTTTTTTATTCTCCGTTCTGTCGTGGTTTCGCTGAAGTTAACAACTAAAGGACGATTATCACCGAATATTCCAATCTCAGCTGCTTTTTTTCTTAATACTTTAGGACAAGGAGGCGGCTTCATAGCTATACCTCTCTATTTGAGGAGCCTAGATGCGAGCTTCTTCGTTGTTGGGACTGTCATGTCGACGTTTTTCATAGGATCCATCATAGCTCTGATCCCTGTAGGCCGTCTTTCAGATAGGTGGGGAAAAAGAAATGTCATCATGTTAGGATTCTCACTCTTGAGCATTGAACTGCCAATCTTTGCGCTCATTGGAAGTCCAGTTCTCATGATGCCCGTCGCCTTTTTCATGGGGATGGCGTGGGCTATGACCATACCTATAGGAATCGCCTTACTTGGGGATATGCTGCCTCCTTCAGGAAGGGGAAAAGGGCTGTCGCGTTTTCAAGGGGTCCTTTGGATGGCTCTCGCTACAGGCCCTCTATTGGGTGGTATCATGATTGAGGTCTTTCATCCAAGAGTACCACTATTCATATGGTCGATATTGGCATTTTCTGCACTACTGATAGTATTTCGTTTTGTCAAGAAGCCAACCCCTGTTCAAAAGGTTGAGTTAGATCTGAAATCGGATAAGAAAGATAAGGGCAGGCTCATACGACCTGGACTTCTCTTAACCTTTGCAGGAGCGTGTGCCGTCAGGGCTAGAGAGGGACTAAATGGTGGCTTTAACACGACATTATTGCCCTCATATGCCATCCTGCTCGGAGGAAGTCCCGTAATTACTGGGGGCTTGTTCTTCGTATACTGGTCGGCTAGAGCGATCTCTAGTTTTCTATACGGTCCTAGAATTGATAAATTCGGGAGAAAACCTGGAGTATACATGGGTACGATACTCATTATAGTGTCTACGCTATGGTTTGCACTAGCACCCACTTACGTACACCTGTTTGGCGCGATGATCCTTACCGGGATCGGGATTGGCCTTCTTGGTCCTTCTCTTGTGTCTGTTTTGATAGATGTTTCTAACCCAAAACGTAGTGGAGAGACTCAATCCATCTCCTTGACATTCATGAATGCAACATCGCTAGTAAGTGCTTTCTCTTTGGGGGGTATTGCTGATACGTTTGACCTCCAGACCGCGGCCATAGTAGTTTTTGTCTTCTCTGTAATTGGATCGTTGCCAGCTCTCGTAATAAGAGAGACAAAGTCGCTACTCCAGCAGGCTGGTCCCGACCAGAAATCCAGTGGGTAGCTGACCTTGAAGACCCGAGTTCCACGAGGACTCGTTTACTTGGCCGTAGGATTTAGTATCTCAGTATCTATGATTATATCTTTGGGCGGACCATTCAATGCCTTTTCTGAACTCATTTTTCACCTTAATCTTGATATTCAAGAATGGAAGGTTCATCTGCTTATACTAGGCCTAGGATTAATTCTCTGGAGTGGATTAAAGACGATAATACAGAAATCTAGAGCTGCAAGATTATCTCTTTAAGATATCTGGAAGGATCTGTTTCTTTTCAATGCTTTCTAGGTAGCGAATGAATAGGTACTTATTTTCCAATCCATCCATTGTTCCTAAGGGGGGAAACTTTTCGTCGACGGCTACTTTTGCTACTATGAAAGCTGTCTGTGCTTGCTTCACGGCAGCCTCAACTGCAGTCTTAAAGTCGCCGATGGACTTTACCGTTCTTGTGAACTTAATACTTGCAGCTTTGGCTATCGCCGCAAAATCAGTTGCTTTCGAGAAGGTGGGTAGCCTTCCGCCAGAAACATAACTCGCATTATCAAATAGAATATGGATGAGATTTTTAGGGGCTTTGTTTGCTAACGTCGTTAGGGACCCTAAATTCATTAATAGTGCACCATCACCATCAAGAACGAATATCTTCCTATGTGGTAATGCTAAGGCAAGCCCTAGTCCAACCATAGCTGCCTCACCCATGGCATAACTGGTAAAAACGTTCATCTTATCCTTACCATTCACTTGAAGCCATTCGATAGTCTTAGTCGTACCCCATACTACTAGGAGATTATCCCCAACAATGGGCTTTAGAACCTTGATACAATCCAGAGAATTCATGATCATCCTCTCAATAGTCTAGGGGCCATCATGACGAACACTGGTAATTTTGAAACTTCACAGAGCAGTTGTGCATTTTTTATTACATCCCGAGCGTTTTCCGGACGTTCAATCAATAGACATGGTAGTTCAATGGATTTTGTTACGGCTTCGGCCATTCTAGCCAAGGGTGGATGAATAACGTAACGCTCTCCTGGGTGACCTACATGACTTATGAGGACAAGTACTGGAATTTGACACATAATATTCAGCTCAGTAATAGCCCCGAGTGAATTTAGGAAACCAGAATTCTGAATTACCATTGCTGGCTTTTTCCCTCCCAAATATGCACCTGAACTAATCCCAAATCCTTCTTCCTCTCTAGCAAGAGGGACATGAATTATCCCTGGTTCTTTTGAGATTAATGAAACAAGTTTGGTAGTAGCATTTTCTGGTAACGTCGATACGATATCTACCCCAGATTCCTTCAGTCCTTTTACTATTTCCTCGGGCCCTGATAAATTCGCCATAATGTCATATCAACAGAAGAAGTTCTTCACCAGAACCACCTCTAACCGTTATTTATCGTTTTCCAACAACAGCATATTTCTAATCTGCAGTTAGGACAGGCTTCTGGAGATGAACTTTCTCTACATTCTAGAGGTGTACAATCACAATCTGCACAATTAATCATATAGGGCTACAATATTGAATCGGGAAAGAGTTTAAGCTTTATGTCGCACACACTTTAAGAGGTATACCTCCCTCTATTTCCAGACCTGAAACCTATGTCAATCCCAAAGTCTAGGTTGCTCGCTTCATTACTACTCCAACTAACTATAGGCATCCTTCTTGCCCATGGGTTCGATTATCAAGTCAGCATTGTTGCTGGAAAAAACATTCTTACGGGTTCGAGCCCTTACGAGGGCGGAACCATCCCAGATGATTTCCTAGACTCATATGGTAGTGAGATAGGTGGACCATCAGAATCCACGTTATGGGTACTTTACCTTGGCCTTGCATATTATCTCTCATTCGGTAATATTCTCGTCTTTAACATCATAACAAAACTTCCAATAATAGGAGCTAATCTAATCTTTGCACACTATGCATTAAAATTCTGGGGGCGTCGATGGTCAGATTTTTTCCTCTTCAATCCCTTCCTCTTACTGATTTCAACCGCTTGGGGGAAGCCCGACAACATTGCAGCGTTGTTCTTAATGCTGTCCATTCTCGCAATAAGACGACCGAGCCTCACGGGGATTTTTCTCTCTCTCTCCTTCATGATAAAATTCCTTGCACCACCCGTTCTCTTCGTAACTCTGGTTTATTATCTGACCACGGGCGTGAAAAATGCTTTTAGATATCTTGGAATATTTCTATTAGTAAGTAGTGCGATATTTTTTGTACCGTTCATCGTTCTTGGATGGTCATTATCGCCGTTATTGTCTGGGTTAACAGGCTTTCTACAGCCCGCAGGAGGGATATCCCCGTTTAATATCTTCGAGCTACTCTTTGGCGTCTCTTATCTACCGACTTGGGCCGAACCACTCGGGTTTATTCCCTTGATAGGGCTTGGAGCATTTTTTGTATATGTAATATCAAAACCGCCTAGAGATCGTGATACTCTCACACGATATTCTTTGATTGCTATGACAATCATCTTTGCAACTCGGAGTTGGACTTCTGAGCAAAACTTGATAATACTTTTCCCGCTGATGCTACTAGCCTTTGGACGAATCCCAAATCCCTATCTTTGGATATTGCCCCTTGTCTTCATGATTTTTAACACAAGTCTCTTTCAACTAGTATATCCAATTTATCCTCAGATAATCGAAATGCTAGCTATCTTCGATGAGAGCTGGAGGGTCCCACGTCTTGCTGCCAAGTTCTTGATTACATTACCTTGGTTGTATTGCTTGTATTACTCTTTGAAAAGTAAACCTTGAATATGTAATTACCAATCACCGAATGTTCGTAGGAATGGCTAACCGATTAATTCACATTGGTATCTTATTTGTAATCTTTAGCTTCTTAGCGACGGTCCTGCATGAATATGCCCACTTTGTTATTCTTAAACTTCTAGGTGGAGATGGGATACTCTTGTTCGGCTTCGGGCCTCTCGTCTTCCCTTGGGATGAATCCCACGTGATCATAACCAGCTTACCACCTAGCGCTAGCAATTTAATCCTCTTTACTACCGGGGGGAGCTTATTTACGATCTTTGTTCTTGGGTTCCTCTACTTTACTCTTAAAGATCCTAATGCCAAAACAGGCTTAGAGTTTGCAATTCTTCCACAGCTTGCTTGGACGATTGCCGAACCTATCTCGTGGATGGCAGGTTCATCATCCGGAACCCTCAGTCAGGTAAATTCGCTAATTCCTTCATTTTATTCTTACCATTTGGTTCTTCTAGGCTCATGGGCCCTGGCCGCTATTCATATTAGCGGGATCTATCGAAAATTTCTGAATTTCTCCGATAAGAAACCACAGTAGGGTGTCCACTCTACGATGGCATGATATAGTCTTGCTATTTCATCATTTTGAATATTTGATCGGTTACAACCTCGATGGGTTTACCTGCCAAATAATACCCAAGACCTAACTTCTTCCGCATACTTGCCTGCAGCCTAGCCTTCCGAATTCCGAACTTAAGTTTCCTCTCGGAAAAATCTGAAACCCAGATTAGTTTTTGATCTACAGCTTCACCTTTAGGTTTCACCCACTCGTCAGTGACCATTTTGCCGAGAACCGATTCGTAAAGTTTGGTGCCCGGTATCGGATAAGGAACGGTGAATGAAAAATAATCTAATGGGAGGGAACTAGCAAATTTGATTGTCTCTAACATTGTTTCGTTATTTTCACCGGGATAGCCTAGGATAAAGAACCCTCCAACTTTGATCCCTGCTTTAACACATGAGTTGACTGCGAGCTTTGACTGTTCTACAGTGATCGCCTTATTCATCATCTTTAACACCTCATTGTTGCCTGATTCAAGGCCAAAGAAGACCTGAAAGCATCCTCCTCTCTTCATCTTTTGTGAAAGCTCTGCATTCATAAGGTCTGACCTACAAAGGCATCCCCACTCGACATCCAACCCTCTCTGAATGATCTCGGAGGAGACGTCTTCGACCAATTTCTTATTTATAGGGAATATATCATCTGAGAACCAGACTCTCTCGTATCCGTACGTTTGAATATCTTCGATCTCATCTACTATGTTCTTTGCTGAGCGGTGCCTATAGATGCTACCGAATATTGGTTTGGAGCAAAAGTTACATGAAAACGGGCATCCTCTTGAGCACATCATATGTGTCATCGTAGCACCATAGTGCTCTCTGTAGTACCTTTGATACGAAGAATGATCGAAAAGGTCTCTGGCTGGAAATGGTAAGTTCTCAAGGTCCTTTATTCTCTCCCGAGGTTCGGTTCGGTGGATTTGGTTAGTAATTTGTAGAAGTGATCCAGATGAGGAGGTTGAACCTTGATTGAATGCTATACCATTGACCTTTGAATAGTCGTTTCCATTTTCAAAGGTATGCATAATATCAAGAATGGTATTCTCGCATTCTCCCATTCCAACTATATCGAAGTCATTCACATACTTCTCTGGACTAACCGTTGGTTGAGGCCCCCCAGCAATAAGTAGTTCACACTCCTCCTTGAATTCTCTGGCGAACATAAGCGCAGTGTCCCGCATCGATAACATAGAGAATACCCCCAGTGCGCGAGGCTTCAATCCTCTAATTCTTGATATTGCCTCTTCCTTCTGTAGGAAGGTGCAATCGACGATATCAACAGAGTAACCCTCCTCTCTCACTACCGAAGCCAGACAGCCAAGTCCTAACGGTGGAAACTTGAAGAAGGATGTATCATCATTGAAGTATGGAAAGACTAGAACAAGATCGGTCATTTCAATTTCTTCCTATCTGAATTGCATAGTCAAATTCCGTGATGGATGGCTGAAGAGAGTAGGCAAAACCTATCCATGAAAGTCTACCCTGGACTTCCTCCCTCCCTCTCATAAGCTTGACTCCGTTTTGCTGATATATCGTAAACTTGACTCCAACGCCCTCAAGCGTCGCAGATTTGGACTTGACTTCTTCCCATGCACCCATCTGACTAACGTTCTGCTCTGTACCGCTAGAGTCTGAATACCTATTGAAGGATCTAGCACCTTGCTCATTCAGGAGCAATATTTCCTTACATCCACTAGTTCTCAATCCAGTGAGATCGACATTCACTAAGATCTTTGATGGAATAAATTTGAATTTAACTCTAACGGATCCCCTGTTTTCCACAGCGATAAACCTCGTTCTAAATCCAAGACTACGCTTCAGGGCCATCAACATTCTGAAGAATGCTTGACTCCAATTGGTCTCCATATAGTGTCTAGAAAATATATCATAGAATTTCTTGTATAAGAAGCCTCCGAAAATAATTCCTTGAAAGTCTACCCTCGAAATCGAATCCATTTGAAAGATCTTGGTAATATTTTCGGGCCCAACATTTACGATTCTAGCCGTCTTGGAGAAGAAGACATCATCTCCATAGATGACTACCGGTGCTCCGAAGCCTATTCCCTCTTCTATAATCTCCTTCGATTCTAACTCGAGGACTAGACCTTTTTGTAAATCGGCGATCTCCATTCTATTCGGTCTGTTGTCATTATAGAGTAAAGCCTCAAGATTCTGTGAAATCACAAACCTATGAGGTGGGACTTTCATGGACTTTCATGGACTCTCATGGACTCTCGTCCGAGTTAGAAACTAGTTAGATTATATCTGAACCTTTCCAGCCTTGATAACTTTCTTTCCACCAATGGTGAGATCCGCTGCAAAAAGCGTACTGCCACAGAAGAATGACGTCTTATTCTTCGTTTCTTCTCCTCCCCACCCAATTCCTATGGTTACTGCTCCTTCCACAAAACCTTCGTTCATGAATCCATAATCCATCTTTGGATTTACACCGATCGCGAGCCATCCAATGCGATCCTTGTCTCCTTTAGACTCCTTATACCGATTAGTGAAAGCCTCGAAATTCTTCCCTCCAGTATATGTTGCAAGCTTCCCATTCTTGAAAGTCCATGCAAGATCTTCGACTAGCCTACCCAAAAGGAAAGCCTTTCCATCAAAGGATATATTTCCCTTCGCACTCTTCTCATCTGTAAGTACTACTAACCTACCACCAGGAAATGTAGTCAGGTTTGAGTACTCCTTCGTCTTATCATGTAGATCTTCCTTTGTTACTGCCCCGATTTCAAAGAGCGGTTTAGCACCCCTAAGCTTAAAGCTAAGGTTTGTTCCATTAGAAGCCTTAACTTCTACTCGCCCGTTTCCTGAGAGTAGCTTTCCAAGCTTGTCACTTTTCTTTTTCACAAGTGACAGATCAACGGAGGCAGCGGCTGTCATCATCTTGCCCCACTTTGTGTAATTATACCCCATTTGGTTAGCTCGCCCCGGAGTAACGAATGCAAGATCTATCCTCGCGCCCCTAACTCCTGCTTTATACGCCCTCTCGTACCATTCGTCATTGTATGTATTAGCTCTATAGAGCTTAGAAGGATCTAACCCTCTGTTCTGAGCTGAATCCACAGGGCCTCGAATGAATATGTACGCATCCGTCTTATCTAACGCACTCCATTCATGAGATCCAACCCTACCGATGCTTTCTGGTATGGTCGTCACAGTGCGCCAATATGCCTCTTCATCTTCAACGAGCAGCAGGGGGTTTGCTCCTATCTCCCTGAGTAAGTATACTATCTCTCTAGCGAGATCTAGACCATGATTCCAAGTTTCGATTATTACGTTTTCTCCCTTAGTGATTCTTAAAGAATCTACTACTATAGCTCTAGCTACTTTCTGATGATTGAACCCCTTGAGTTGAAGAAGACTCATACCTGGGGCAGTCATCGTTCCGTTTTTTAATATTCCGGCTCACAGGTAAGTCTTCCAAAGGTGAAGTACTGCCGTCTTAGCGTGAGCCCAAGCGATATCGACCTGTTTCCAATCGTTCGTCAAGTCTCCTACTACGTAAAGCCCTTCTATTGGCTTTCCCTTTGAGGTGAGCAGCTGCCTATCGTCATCAGTCATCATAAAGCCTTCTACATCACTCTTGGGTTCGAAGGATTCTACTAAATCCTTGTTTATCTTGTACCATCCAAAGGCAGCAAATCCCTTATCAAAATCGATCTTTCTACCATCGCTCAGAACTAATCCAAACCTTTTCTCTCTGAGGCCATATAGATCTGCTATTCTGGACTCGTATATCGGTATCTCCATCCTCCGTAGTTTGTCTATGATCTTATCCTTTTCTTGTTGATTCAGATCTTGACCCTGGAGTAACTTTTTGCCATGGGTGATTATAGAAACGGTCCGAGCACCAAAATTTTCAACCAAGCTGACCGCAAGTCCTGTTGTTTCCGATGAATGGCCTAACACTCCTACACTCTTGCCTGCGGTGCTGGAACCGTCACATACCTGACAGTAGTAAACAAGGCCGGAATTAGCATACGGAAATATCGGCAGAATGGCTTTCAACTTGGGATGATTATGTATCTCCGGCTGGAGGTCTTCCACTCCGGTTGCTACAATCACTGCTTTAGCTCTAATCTCTCTCCGAAGCCCGCTCTTGATGACCTTAGTTATGAGGCTGTAAATTCCCTTCTTTCGTACCAGAGATATAGCCTTACTCTCGTAAAATCGATCTACGCAATCCTTATGATCATCCAGAACCTGCTCCATATCTTTCAAGAGGTCCCTTCCACTCTTCTTATGGTATCCTGGTACATTGTACATCTTATCAGCAAATCTAATTCTTGATAGTCTCTTGATATGTCCTATATTCTCGTCAATTAGAGCAGCGCTAAGTTTCAACCATGAAGCCTGTAATGCTGCATTGAGCCCTGCAGGTCCAGCTCCTACTATAGCTACGTCGTAGATCTTTTTCAATATGATCGATTCTATATCTTCATCTCTACTGTGATTTCTTCGATTTCATAAATCTAAACTCTGAAACTATTTCTTTGGGTGGCGCCTTGTTTCCTAACAGAGTAATCCGATCAACAAACCAATCGTTAGCACTTTTGCCTGAATCAAGGGCTGGACTAGCATGCTGTCTAAAATCCCAGACTAGAAAACTCAAACCATCGAGATACTTGTTCGAATAAGATGTATTGGCGGGGTAATGAATAGTGTCTGCCGTAGCACCCAGAACGCCCCTCCAGTCTTCGGTGATCCTGTCAGCTTCCTTTGGAAGTGATAATGATATCGGGTTAGCTCCGGTCAACTCTACTCCGTCTTGGGTTATTCTGAAATGTCGATAGAGTGCCACATCATGACCTTCCGTTAATTTGTAACCTCTCTTCTGAGGGATACAATCTAGTAATTCTGCCCAGAGACACCCTTTTTGCCATAATATTTTGTCGATCTTTGCGATCACCTCGCGCATATTCTCTTCAGAGACCTTGTTAGCTTCGAGGAGCTTTTGGTTTATTCCATAGTTCATTATTGAAGAATAGTTAGGTCTCCCGTCCTTCAGGCCGTAAGCGATCTTGTTTATGCTATTCGAATCGTCGACGATTACTACATCTCCAGTCTTGTTTTGATAATGTTCTAAAATTTGGAATCTCGTCTTGCCTAACAGAGACTCATCTGGCATAACTGGCATTGGAATTCCTGGGATGTCAACGAAAAATAATTCGTCTTGAGAAGCCTCCATGATTAGATCAAACACTCTCGTATCGGTGTAAAACTTCCTTTAAACTTTCACGAACTTATATCCGTAAAAGATCTGACCGCTCTCACCGTCTGTCCTAACCCTCCTGAATACCGCCTTTACAGCATCTCCCATCTTTAGACTATCGTAGTTAGTATCGACTAATTGAGTAACTACCTTGACACCGTTATCTAACTCGACCAATCCAAATGTCATCGGATCTTCATCTTGAAATCCTGGCATTACATCATGCAATCTAGTGAATGTTAAGACCTTCCCAGTTTTTGGCATTTCTTTATCTTCTAGTTCACGAGTTCCACATTTCTGACATGTACGTACGTTAGGGAAATGATCGTTTTTGCATTTCAAGCAACGACTCCCTAATAGCCTAAAGTATCGATCCTTAAGCCTCCAGTATGAAAAAGGGCTTGACAATCTCATGTTCGCCTCAACACATGTACCGCTGCTACGGAATCCACTCCAGCCATACTATGGACAAGCCCTGTTCTTACACCACTCAACTGATTTGCTCCAGCCTTGCCGCAAAGTTGAAGATAGGCTTCGATGAGCTGGTAAATACCGGTAGCGCCAACGGGATTGCCACGAGCCTTTAAACCTCCAAAAGAGTTAATCGGCAAACGACCTTTCTTATCAAACACTCCATTCATAGCATCCTTAGTAGCTAACCCTCTTTTTGAGAGCCCCATCGCCTCTAATGCGAGTGCAGCCGCAATAGAAAACGAATCATGGACCTCTACAAAATCTATCTTATCCAGGGAAATCCCACTCTTCTTCATAACATCCTTTGTAGCAGTCCTTGTTGATGTGAAGTCGAGCATATCTCTCCGCGAATAGAAACTATTCGTCCCTGTTGCTACAGACGAGCCTACAATCTCTACTGCCCCCTTACTTTCCTTCAGGATATCATCCCTAACAATTATGACTGCAGCGGCTCCGTCACCCAATGATGCTGAATCGAGCAACCTGATGGGATCGGAGACAAGAGCGGACCTTGCAACGTCTTCATGACTAATCTTCTTTCGAAACATGGCGTGTTGAGCCGAAGCAGCATTTGCATGGGCCAAGACAGGGAATGCGGAGAGACTCTCTCGGGAAATATCATATTCGTTCATATAGAGCCGAGTGAGCATTCCATAAAGGGCGGGAAGGGTGCACCCAATGAACTGAGTATATTCTGCGCTCTCCCCCAGGGAAATTGCCAATGGGG
>JAPUIC010000100.1 GCA_027297425.1 Nitrososphaerota archaeon
TCGATGCTGCGCCCGGCCACTACAACATCTGCTCCCTCTCGGCCAAATCCTAGAGCGATGGTTGTGCCTAAACCTCTACTTGCTCCAGTAACGATGGCTACCTTGCCATCTAATACGCCCAAGATGGATTCTTACGCCTTATCTCCAAGGAAGAACTTTCTTGCATTATCTCGGAGTAACTTCTTCTTGAAATCGGCGTGTAACGGCATCAACCGGATGTGGTCTACGAGTGGTCTATAGATCGGTAGAGACAACGGAAAGTCAGTTCCGAAAAATATCTTGTCGGGGATAAAATGTTCAATTGTTCGGAAGTGGTCGAAATCTGAAAAATACTTCAGATGCATCCATGTCGGGAAGCAGATGCTTACATCCGTATAGACATTGGGATTGGTGAGTGCATTTACGATAGCTATCTGCGGATTTTGCAAGAAGCCACAGTGTAGTTGTACGATCTTCAAGTCGGGGAAGTCCGTGGCGACATCGTCGATGAATATGGGGTCAGTATACTTCAATCTAAACCCAGGGACAGTCTCTACCCCAGTATGAATCTCAACATGCAGTCCTAACTGCTGAGCTCTTTCGTAGAGGGGGTAACACTTCACCTTATCGTTGGGCGGACCACCGTGAGACGTGAAGATCTTTATCCCTAAGAAATTATGCTTGGCAGCATCTTCTACCTGTTTAATGGCTACCTCGGGACCCAATCGGTAGTTAATGCCTCCGATGCCCATGAACTTGTCAGGATATTTGTCGATAAATTCGGTCTTGATGTAATCATTGGATACAAGCCACCGCCAGTTCTGGGGTGGATCAGATTGTGTATCCATGCCGCAGAGGACCATATGGCTAATCTTGTTGGCTTCCATATGCTTGAGCCAATGATCGACAGAGAAATCGGGAATCTGGTCGATGCTTGTTAGTTGTTTGTAGGGGTCCGGATATCCTAAAGCCGACCGGATATCCATAAACCAAGAACGGTCTGAGAGCCAGCCGTTAGAACAGCCAGGCCGATCAGCAATACCTTTCTTCTCAAATCCCGGATGGGAGTGCATATCGAATATATCATATTCTGGTACGTAATCAGATCCCCAGGTTTTTGGTTTAGACATAGTTGTACAATCTCTTTTTTTTAGTATTAACCTTTCTATATTAACGCGGTCTAGGTCCCTTTCACAAAGTTAGTTAGGTCTGGTCAGTGTACCCTTATTGTACAGTCTTTCTAACACTTCCTTTACGACCACCTTGGCTTCTTCAGTGCTCTGAATAGGTTTCTGGTTCCATCGATTTGAAGGCCAGGCTTCCAGCTTCTGGTAGAGTGGTCCATAGATATCACCCCTGATCATAGCCAGCATATTGTTGGCTGTACGAGAACGTTCCTTTCTGAGTTGATTCACATCTATATCAGCCACTATTATCGCCTCATCAAGACTTTCGGTCTGCGCTATGACTTTGCCCTTATAGTCAACTATGGTTGAATCGCCGGAGCTCCACGTTTCTGGTACAGGGCTTCCTAGTATTCGTCCTGCCCCGCAGACAGTTAGGTATGCCATATTCTCCATTGCACGAACCTTGGCAATTTCTCTGAACATGAATCGTACACCACCGGTACAGCAACCTAGGATAACCTCCGCGCCCTTGAAGACCAGACCTCTAACTGTCTCGGGCCAGATCATATCACCTGATGCTACACCAAGTTTGCCTAACGGTGTGTCAATAACTGGAAATAAAGCATCTTCACCATACTTTGCAACGTATTCGGAGAGAAAGTCTCCGGGACTTGAAGCAATAGAGAATGTACTGCTTGTAACATTTAGCGTTCGATTCTTTGCTACAACTTTGCCTTCTGGGCTGATAACAAAAACCGTTAGGAAGAGACGGCCAGGCCAGTCGTCATCAACTTCGTAATTCCCACCGGCGATATATATCCCATGTTCCACAGCCTTCTTTGCCAGCACATCGGTCTCATCCCCTGGAATCTGGATCGACATCTGTCTGTATTCATCAATGTTCTTAGCACTAACTCCGATAAAACCGGAAAGGAAGAATTCAGGAAAGGTGACGATCTTTGGCCGTCCACCCCATCTCATAACACTATCGATCAGTTCTAGACCACGATTGAGATTCTGAGAGATAACTTCTTTCTTCTGAGCGGGGTTCATGATATATCTGACATTTGCCTGCAAGCAGGCTATAGGATATGATTCAATCATGCCATTTCTGGTACCTTATCAGATATTTATATTCATACTAGAGAATGTTTTCTCTAGTCGCGAGCCTGTAGATCGTAGAGTTCTAATTCGTCCCTATCTTCTTTGCTACCCGAATCGCATTCCAAACTCTTTCGGGGGTGAGAGGGATCTGGGGAACCGTTGCTCCCAGAGGAGCAAGGGCATCTGCCGCCGCATTGACTATAGCAGGTATTGCACCGATCGTCCCACTCTCTCCGACGCCCTTGACGCCCAACGGATTTAGGGGCGAGGGAGTTTCGATCGAGTTCAGAATCATGTGGGGAACTTCTATGGCACTGGGAAGGAGGTAGTCCATGAAGGTACTTGTCAATAATTGGCCATCAGAAGAGTATACGATCTCTTCAAGCAACGCATTTCCAACCCCATGGGCCACTCCACCAACGATCTGTCCTTCTACCGCAGTGTGATTTACCACTTTTCCTGCATCGTCAACTGCAAAGTACTTCTTAATCGCTATGCTCCCTGAGTTCGGATCTATCTCAACCATAGCAAGATGCGATCCGCTCCCATAAATCAAGCCGGGGGGATCGAAATAGACCGTGCTCTCGAGACCCAAATCTACTCCTGTTGGTAGCTTAGCTACGTTGTAAGCTGCGTCTGCAACTTCTCTGAATGTTATGAGTTGATTCGCATCATCCTTAACGTAAAATTTGCCTTTTCCAAGATCGATATGCTCAGAACTGACCTTTAACATCCCTGCTGCTATCTCCAGCATCTTAGCCTTGATCTGCTTAGCCGCTAGTAGCACTGCACTACCTCCTACAGCACAAGATCTACTCCCGAAGGTTCCCACCCCAAATGGAACTATATCCGTATCTCCGTATAAGACACTCACATCATCAATATCAATAGTGAGCTGATCTGAACAGATCTTGCTGAGCGTAGTCTCGAGGGTCTGTCCATGTGAATGAATTCCAGTTAAGATGGACACTTTACCGCGAGGATCAACCCTAATGGTAGCTCGTTCATATCCTGCCATACCGAGATTATGAGATGGTCCAAAACCTCCTGCATCTAGATATGATGCCATTCCCAAGCCTACAAGCTTCCCCTCTCTTCTCAATCCCTCCACCTCATCCTTCAACATCTTGTAGTTTGATAGATCCAGTAGTTTTCTCAGCGCACCTGGATAATTTCCACTGTCGTAGGTATGACCCGTTCCATTGTCATACGGAAACTCATCGGGTTGAATGAAGTTCTTCAACCGGACTTCTGCTGGATCCAATCCCAGAGTCCTAGAAACTTCGTCGATGACTCTTTCGATGACGAACGCTCCTTCAGGCTTCCCATTTCCTCTCACCGGCCCCAATGGACCTTTGTTTGTCGCAACACCTGCAATTTCGATTAGAAAATTCGGAATCTTGTAACAACCTAATACTAGACGGGCTGCCATGAAGACCGAAGCGAGGTTCATGAGTAAGGGAGAGCCGACATCGGCGATCGCTTGATCCTTTAAACCCAAGATCTGGCCATCGTTTTTTACCGCGACTTCCAGAATATGTTCCTGATCTCGGCCATGCTGTGAACAGCTAATCGACTCTCTTCTGCTTTCCATCCACTTGACAGGTCTGCCTAATTTCATCGAGATATACGAACAGGTGATCTGTTCAATGTAGAGGCCACCTTTAATTCCAAATCCTCCGCCTACATCGGGAGAGATGACTCTAATCCTATCCTCACCGAGTCCTAAAGCCATGCCTAGCCTCTTCCGCGTACCGTGAGGCGTTTGACTAGTTACCCACACGGTCAACTTATTGGATCGTGGCTCATAATCCGCTATGACTCCCCTACCCTCCATAGCCGCGCCACATGCCCTTCCCATGGCTACTGTAACGTTCACAACTTTATCCGCATTCTTCAGAGCGCCTTCAAAATCGCCCCCTGTCCAACTTTGACTTGAGAGCACATTATCCTCCCAACCCTCGAAGAGGACATTCACCTTCTCCTGCCTTGCTTCCCTTGGGTCTACCAGAGGGTCTAGAGGCTCATAATCCACCATTATTAGTTCAAGAGCATCATCAGCTAGATACTTGTCTTCAGCGATGACAGCAGCTACTGGTTCGCCGACGCACCTAACCTTATCCAGAGCCAGTCCATACTTGGTAAATCGTTTGACTCCGGGACCCTGCATGAACAATGGCAGAGGTGGTAAAGAATCTGCTAGCTCCTTGCCAGTCACTACAGCTAAAACACCGGGGAGATCAAGTGCTTGTGAGAAATCTATATTCTTGATCTTGGCGTGCGGGTAGGGGCTCCGAAGGAAAGACGCGTGTAAAGTTCCACTGAGATGAACGTCATCGACATAATTTCCTTTTCCGGTTATGAACCGGAGATCCTCTCTGTTTCTCATCGCTTAAGAACCACTGGTGCTATTCCTGTGCTTAAATTACCGTCAGCTGAAGCGGATATTTGTTCAGGCGACGAGGGGCGTCATCTGTTACGAGTAGAGACTCTGCAAGAAAGAGGGAGCCCCTAAAGTCGGGTGCTCTGACCCAGATTTCTATTGTATGAGATGTATTAGGTTTTAGTGATATTGGGTGAAAGAGATGGGGTAGTTCACCGCCAGCAAGCATGTAGACCGGTCCAATAGAGTAGACGGGTCCATCATGGGGAGTTACTCCATGCATTCCGTGAAATATTAGTAGCAACCTCTCCTGCTCTACGATACGTGCCAGCTCGCTATCATTCATAATAGCATTCCTGACTTCGGAATCGCCCCTTCCCGTCCTAAATTGTTCTGTTGCCTTATGATAGACCTTCAGAGCGATATCGAACATTTCTTTGTACGTATCTGTTGGCTCACCCATGGTTATCGGCTTCCCCGTCTGACATTCATAACTATCATAACATGGTCCGATTTCCTGGACTATGACGTCGCCGGACTGGATTGTTCTGGGCATGGGACGGATGTCCTGAATATGTACCGAAGGCGCTCTTATTGGGTCACGCATAGAGTCCGAAGCAAGGAGCATAAGCCTCGGTTCTCCGCCGTTAGCAAGGATCGAACTATATGCAATACTGAAGAGGTCATACTCCTTCATCCCGGGCCTCAACTTAGTAGCTATAGCCTTTATGGCCAGATCTCCTAATTCTCCTGCGATCTCCAGTCGTTCGATCTCTTCTGCACTCTTCTGCCATCTGATCCTCATGAAATCTTCGAAGATGAATTGAAACTTTGCGTCCGGTAGTTCCTTCAGAAAAGTTTCGTAGTGATCTCTAGGAGTTGATGTGCAATGCTCTACGACGGCTATCTTGCCGTTTTCCAATCCCAGCTCTTTTAGTCGATTAACAGCAATTTTTGAAGTATCATATTCTGCTCTTACGTCATCAATTACGGAAGCAGCAAGATCATGAGGATTATTGAACCAACAGCATATTGTAGGTTCCCCTTCGAGTGGGAAGACGACATAAGCATAGGCAGCATAATCATAGTAGTTCGACACCCATCGGATATTTGTCCAGCCCTTTCCATAGTG
>JAPUIC010000101.1 GCA_027297425.1 Nitrososphaerota archaeon
GTTCCTTTATCTGTATTATGTCTTGAATATGTCGAACTTGACGGTTGCACGTATATCCTAGCACTTATATCTCGAGAGCTTAAAGCCTGTCGAACAATATGGTTCATGTAGTCGTTGTTGGAGGTGGTATCTCTGGCTGCGGAGCTGCTTTAACAGCGAGGAAATGCGGCGCAGAAGTAACACTGATCGAAAAGATCGATACCCTCGTTAGTGGAGCAAAACGTGCCGGACGGATCTTCAACGGCGGTTTGGTTGCATTAGAGGAAGCAAAAGCTTTGGGCGGGGGCGACTTATTCGAGGTTCTTGAATCTATAGTTATTCATGACACAGGAATTCCTGGCGAAGGAAGGTGCATAGTATACAACTGTGGACTCGTGGAGATCCGTATTCGTGAATTTCTAGTGAATATGGGCATAAAGATTCGCCTCGAAACTCGTGTAATGAATGCCGAGTCCTCGAGTGATAGAGTAACCTCTGTAGAACTAGAGGATGGTACGATTATTGAGACTGATGGGGTCGTGGATTCGAGCGGTGGCGCAGGCGGTGTGGAACTATGTACTAAATATGGGAAGGGATGCATCATGTGTATCTACAAATGCCCAGTATTTGGTGATAGAGTCAGTATAGCTACTAAACTTGGTGGTGTTGAAAAGATAAGACTACGACCTAACGGAAAGCCAGGAACAGTGGGTGCTGCGATCTCTCTTCATAAAACATCACTTTCGCCTGACCTTAGAGAGAGGATTGAGCGTGATGGAACTGTGTTGATCCCACTTCCGCAGGATATTATTGATGCCAATCTACAGAAGTTAAAGGAACAAGCTTCTGGAAGAACCGAGGCACAGATGCGTACCCTAAACTTGGTTGACATAGGTATATCTGCGAAGATTGTAGGTGCGGCCTATATGTCGCTGCCAATGATGCGACGTCTACCAGGGATGGAGACTGTAGAGATCGAAGAACCTGCTGGAGCGGGTAAATTTAACAAGATTACCGGTCTATCTATCATGTTGCACGATCATGCTCTAAAAGTAGATGGATTCAGCAACCTGTTCTGTGCCGGAGAACACTCTGGAAAGGTTGGAGTGGCAGATTGTTTATCCAGCGGATTGCTCAGCGGTCATAACGCGGTAAGGACTGCCGTAGGAAAAGAGCCGTTAGTCTTGAGTAGGAAGTTGATTATAGGCGAGTCTATCGCATACTTTTCAGATGGCACACGGAATGGAGATACCCTTCAGGGTAGGTTCGGTAATATGGGTCAGGGACCATTCTTTGATCACATCAAGCAGTTGGGATTATATTCTGAAGATGCGGAGATTATTCATAAGAGGGTCTCCGATGCTGGCCTCAAGGGTGTCTTTAGCGAAAAAATCGCATGACTCCAACAGATAAGACTAAATTCGTAACAACTTATCGAGCGATGTAATATGGAATCGGACATCCCTACCATACACGAAGCCAATATTCAGGATGTATCCAAGAAGAGAGGGTGGTTCGCTGATCCAAAGATTCAGCCAAGATGGGAAATTCCAGAAAATGTAGTGATTAAAGTTGCTATTTCTGGCCGTAGTGCGACTGAGGAGGAGTCGGTATCCGGCGCGTTTCCAAGCACAATTCCTGAATTCACTAACGCAGCCGCTGAGGTGATTCAAGGCGGAGCTGCAGGGATACATTTCGACCTTAGTAATATGAAAAAGAATACTGGCGTTGAATTAGATGCCGGAAGAAAGACTGTCGATGTTTACAGGGAGATACTTGCACCTCTTAAACAAAGATTTGATGATAGGTTTGTCGTTGATGTAAATATCCTCCGAGGTAAAAATTTTCAGGAGAACGTTAGTCCCATTACTGAAGGTGTAGCTGAAATGGGTCCTGTTGCCGCAGGTTACAATATCGAGTGGGTACGTGCTGTCATTAAGACGATGCAGGATAGCGGTTCAAAACCAGAGATAGTTATTCATGGTTCTGGCGAGGTAGGTCTAGCCAAAAAGAGATTGATCGATACTGGATTGCTTGAAAAACCATACTACTTCATTGTGTTAATCGGAACTCCCGTCGATGCCGGGCTAAGCCCATTTTCTTATACGTATCTTCCCGACCCAGTTGATATGTGTAAATCTCTTATCTTCATTACTGAACAGATCAAAAATATCGATAAGGAATCAGTGATCATCGTGTGTGCTGCTGGGAGGGCCGCCCACTATATCACGACTTTGGCTATGATGTTAGGATTACATGTTAGGGTTGGAGTGGAAGATACAGTATGGCGATACCCCGGCAAGGATGAGGTACTTGGGGGTAATTTGGAGATGCTTAGAACAGCGATCACCACTGCCGAAATTCTTGGGCGAAAGCCTGCAGATGCAAGCGAATATCGACGTATAGTCGGTCTAAAATAGAATCATACGTGCCATCTTGATAGCAGTACTCCCACATAGGTAGAAGAGATAAATAATTTCGAAGCCTAGAAATTAGTTATGTCCATCAAAGATCTCAGAACGTTTCTAAATGATTATGAGAATGAATTTCCAGACGATGTTATACATATCGAAGCGCCGATTCGATGTAAGTACGAAATAAGCGCCATTGCGATAGCCTTCGAAAAAAAGAGTAAATTCCCACTACTTATTTTCCATAAACCCGTAAACGCTAAAGAAGAAACCTCCAAGTTTCCAGTCATAACTAACCTGCTTGCATCCAGGACCAAGCTCGCTTATGCCATCGGCTCTACATTCGATGATCTAAGCATAGATTGGATACAGAAGGCCGAAAACGAGGGAAAACAACCGGTAACCGTCCAACATAGCGAATCATCCTGTAAGGAAGTAATCTACAAAGGCGATGAGGTGGATCTTATGGATATTCCATTTCTCACACACCATGAGCTCGATGCGGGTCCGTATATCTCTGCAGGCCATTTCGTGTCTTATGATCCAGATAGCAGGGTAGACAACGTCGGAGTCTACCGTGGATTTGTATCGGATACTCGTGAAATAAGGGTCTGGTTCGAACCAAGGGCACACGCTAAGATCAACATGACCAAGAATGAGTCTCTAGGCAAGGATACTCCTTGTGCATTCTGGATTGGTCATCACCCAGCTGTTCCTATGGGTTGTTATGTTAGGCCGCCTTATCCCAAAAGCCATTATTTTCCTGCTGGAGGTACTCTAGGTGACCAGCTTAGACTCGTTTCATCCGAAACACTAGGATCAGATTTCATGGTTCCTGCTGACGCCGAATTCGTTATAGAGGGCTTTCTTAAAGCAGGGGTCCGGAAATCGGAGGCTCCGTTTGGGGAGTATACGGGGTATTACGGACCGGAGCGAGAAAATCCAGTAATGGAAGTAACCTGTATCACACATAGGAATGATGCTTACTGGCATTCACACATGGTTGGTCATAATACGGTCTTTAGTGCCACTGCTCAGGAGGCTGCGTTGTACAGTTCAGTCAGGAAAGTGGTCCCTAACGTTAAAAGAATTCTCATACCTCCTGCCGCGAAGCAGTTTATGGTATATATTCAACTAGAGAAGACAATGGAAGGGCAGGCAAAGAGTGCGATAATGGCCGCCCTGACATCTGCCTTATGGGTAAAATACGCAGTAGTGGTAGATTCGGATATCGATATTCGTGATGATAGGGAAGTCTTGTGGGCTATTGCTTCTAGAACCCGTGCAGAACGGGACATATACATCATTCCTGATATGGCTATTGCAGGCTTAGATCCTTCTGGTTATGATCTGGGAGCTGCCAGGTTAGGAACCAAGGTTGGGATCGATGCATCAAAACCCCTCGACTTAAAATTTCCGGAAAAAATTGATATTCCTGCTGAAGTAAAGAAAAAGATTCGGCTGGAGGATTTTCTCTCTAAAGATAAGATAGAAAGCGTGCCTAACTTCTTGACCGGTTAATAGAAGAATATGCTTTACCTGCAGGTTGACGTATCATCAAATAACGACTGTAGATGTCCATCTTACATCATCAATAAAAAACTGAGACCCATTGACTGACGGGCCAGGCCCGCAGTTGCCAATATATTCGAAGCCTGGCTCTAGTTTAACGAGCGTAGTTTCTGCTAGATCCTTGCGATCATTTACTGATAAGATAATTGCCCCCGGTGGTAGTGGTACATCTACACGGATCCTATACCATACGTTTGTATCAAGTTTTAGAACTCCTTCTGAAGACCTAACAACCCCATCACTATACTCAAGCCTAAATCGTCCCTTTGAAGTCACCGCTAGTCGAACATATTTTTTTACTCCACCATACCACCATATGAATTGCCTCCCCGAGTTCGGAAAGGTAACGAATCTGATGGCGAAAGTCATAGTGAAAGGCTCTTCAACTTGG
>JAPUIC010000102.1 GCA_027297425.1 Nitrososphaerota archaeon
CAATTAGACCTCAAGACCTGGAGAAAGTCAAAATTCTTGCTCAGGAAATAGAATCGCTTTCAAGCGCTAGAGATACCCTCAACTCTTACGTGGAGAAAACTATGGATGAAATAGCTACTAACGTGTCTCACTTAGCTGGTCCAATGGTTGGTGCTCGTCTACTGGCTCGAGCTGGAGGGCTGGAGAGACTTTCGAGAATGCCTTCAAGTACCATACAGGTTTTAGGCGCAGAGAAGGCCCTCTTTAGGTCACTCCGGACCGGATCGAGGCCACCGAAGCATGGACTTTTGTTCCAGCATCAAGCTATCCATGGCGCACCCAAGTGGCAGCGTGGAAAAGTAGCTCGCTCCCTTGCCGCAAAAATTGCCATCGCTGCACGGATCGACCACCATGGCGGTGGTCGGAATATCAAATTGGAGGAGGACCTGAAGAAACGAATTGAGGAAGTAAAGAACCGGTACAAGGAACCACCAAAGGATAGTGGTAGATTCCGTGATAACTCTGGAGATCGTTCTTTTAGAAGACAAAAGAGATATGGCCCACGCAGATGATTCAGAATCTCAAAAGAATTAGAGATGGCCAAAAGGACAGTTTAGCGACGAAGAATCTGGTCCCAAACCAGAGTGTATACGGAGAGGAACTTCTACAGTTAGAAGACGAAGAGTATCGACTATGGAACCCACTTAGGAGTAAACTATCTACTGCGATTCTTCTAGGCGCCAAGACTATCCCCGAATTGTATCAAAAAAAAATCATCTATCTCGGTGCGTCTCATGGTACAACTGTTAGCCACGTCTCTGATCTAGTAGGAAACGATGGACTTATTTTTGCTGTCGAATTTTCGGGTAGAGCCGCTAGGGAGTTTGTCGCCAAGTGTAGCAGTAGGAAGAATATTATTCCTATCGTCGAAGACGCGAGAACTTTTTGGGCGTATCGGGGGATCTTCGGCCGTGTAGATGTAGTATATTGTGATATTGCACAGCCAGATCAGACCAAAATTGCAATCTCAAACTGCAAAGCGTACCTGAATATCGGGGGTACGTTAATGCTCATAGTAAAGGCAAGGAGCATCGATGTAGCAGAGAATCCAAACACCATTTTTCAGCAAGAAGAGTCTCTTCTGTCTAATTCAGGGTTCCTGATACTTGAAAAGATAGACCTTTCTCCGTTTCACAAGGCACATCTCTTGATCATAGCGAAGTACCAGGGTAGTTAATCTAACAGATTGTTCTGCCATTGACATCTTGAACAATACAAAATCAATCATATATTTTTGACCGGGACGACAGACATAGGATCCAGATATTGCTATGATATCATTATTGTCATCTAGATTCCTATGGCGCATAGATCCGCTTACACCTGCGAGATCGGGATCTTTTTCAGGAGCGATATCTTTGCGTCGCTTGGCAAAGTAGAATCTTCTTTGAGCCTACGTAAAACTTCTAAGGTCTATGACTTGTGTCTGCTTCCATGAATCCCAAGTACTCCAGGAATGCCTTGCAAAATCTGGAATGGAATTTTTTTTCTTTACCCACTTATTGAGGAACCTTAATGTCTTCCTATCCGATGGGTAACCACTCCCAAACTCTCCATGAATGTCTTGAAGCCGAGATATTCTCTGGTCCCTGCTGACCTTAGCTATAATGGATGCCGCTGAGACTAATACATTGGTCCTGTCTGCATGGTGGAATGATATCACTTTTGCATGCCTCTTCATAAAACCGAAGATCATTGAGCTGTATTTGTCCTCATTAACATCACATGCATCAACATAGGCCGTATCTGGATATAGATGATCGATTACTCTTGCCATTACACCTGCTTCGGCATAATTCAGTTTCCTGTTTCGTCTTCCATTAGTAACCACCTGGTCAATATCCCCTGGACTAAGTTCAAGTGTGGTTACACGAACTGCTCTGTCTGTTATCTCAGCAGCTAATTGAGACCTTTTTGCTGGTGTCAAAGCCTTCGAGTCTTTCACTCCTAACTCTAAGAGTCCTTCAATTGCTTCCCTTTTGAAGACGACGCCCGCTACCACAAGAGGCCCTATAATTGCACCCCTTCCAGCCTCGTCTATTCCACATAGCATCGCAGAACTATACATTTCGGGGGAATGGCTAATCCTATGGTTAACCAGATATGGTGTACATGAACACAAACTCGGAAAGATCCGCGAGTACATCGGATTAAGTCGATCCTCTAAGCAGGGGGAGTATGAGCGATGCTACTACTTTATCCAGACTGTCCCGATTATCGAGAGTTACCTCGAATATCTCCGACTCTGGCATATTCCTTGCCTCCCGAATTAAAGGATCGTTGAGTCTCATATGAAGTACTCCAAGCATTGGTTTACTCGACCTTAATGCAGATACTATAGCTCTCTTAAATTCAGGACTACACAATTCCATCGGACCTATCTCGTCGCAGGCGATCAAATCTGATTCAGATATCGAAGTAGACATGGCCCTAGCTCCGATCTCCTCTAGAGCGCTCAATGAGATCCTATATTTTCCAACAGGCGGCCCAGTCTTCTGATTTATTGCAGCCAGTCTACCACTTCTCTCCGTTTTTAGGTCGACGATGTCAAAACCCTCCCGTTTTCCATTAACCTTTACTTCTCTCGTAACTATCCCGCCTACTGTGAATCCTTGAGAACGAATCGCTAGTAAAATCTTGGACATAACTTTTGTTTTACCGATTCCCGGGATACCTGTTAGCCAGAACTTTGTCTTCAGAAGTTCACACGCAGTTCCTCTTTTTTATGTCAACATTTATACTTTGGATTTCCATACGAAACCGCTTAAGTTCCTAGCCATTGACCGTTAAAAAACAGGAGATCATACACGTTTCTGAGGGCAGCACTACTCTAGTTCTGCCTAAATCCTCACTAGAATCGTCCAAACCCAGCTATTCGATACCATTCTATAATCCAAGAGGTGGCTGGAGTCGTGATCTATCGATTAGCCTCTACTCTGTTCTTGCCGAGAAGATTTCAGGAAAGATACTCTTTGGGGATATATTTGCAGGCCTAGGTGCTAGAGGAATTAGAGTAGCGACTGAGATTCCTCGTATTGATGAGGTACACCTCAATGATCAAAACAAGACTTCTATGAGTTTTGCAAAAAAATCGGCTAAACTGAATGGCGTTAACGATAGATGCTTTTTTTCTTCGATGGACGTTTCGCACTTTATGGCTGCGCAAGCTTCGAGCGCGGAGCGATTTTCATTTGTTGACATAGATCCGTTTGGTTCCCCGGCCCCTTTCATTGAGTCCGGCTTACGGTGTGTGGTCAACGGGGGCGTGATCTCGCTTACAGGTACCGATTCGACTGTCCTATGCGGTGTTTATCCAAGGATCGCCAGAAGAAGATACTTTGGTTATTCTCTTAGAACCGATTACTGTCATGAAGTAGGGTTGCGACTACTCTATGGTGCGTTAGCCTTCTCTGCAGCTAAACTAGATCTCGGCATCTCGCCTCTGTTTGCCCACAGAGATCATCATTACATGCGGATATACGCTCGGATATCAGCGGGGTCAAGAGTTGCCGATCTCTCAATATCTAATACCGGACTCATCTTGCATTGCAATAGCTGTCTGGGACGGGAGGTGTCCACTTTCCCAAAAACAAAATGTAAACAATGCGGACACAATTATCAGATTGCCGGGCCTTTATGGCTCGGGGAGCTACACGATCAGAAATTACTGAAAAAAGTCGTCAGCAGCAATAATCCAAATTTAGGGCGGCGACACGACAATGTTCTCGATAGAGCCATAGGTGAGGTAGGCATGCCTCCTACTTATTACGTCGTTGATACTATATCGAAAAGATTACTCGTCTCAAGCCCCCGACTATCAACTCTGCTTAGGGAGCTCGGAGATGAAGGGTTCAAATCCTGCAGATCGTCGCTTCATCCGAGGGGAGTTAGGACTGACGCTCCAACGGCCATATTGTCTAGCATCATAAAGAAGTTAGCTACCTAGTTAGAAAATTCCTACATAGTAGGTATAACTCACTGCTCTTAGCTCTACTTGCTTTCGGCTTAACATACTTTAACGACTCAAAATCTATCTTCGCCCTATTCCATACGGATTTGAGGAGGTCGCCTTCAAAGACTTTGACCAGTGCCGTTCCCCCATCTTTTAACAAAAGCGGTAAGAGCTGAAGCACATTGAGAGTCATGTCAATTTGCCTCGCATGATCAAGTTCCCAGATACCCGACACATTAGGCGATAAGTCCGAAAGGACTAGGTCTACTTTGTCATCGGCTTCCAACATCTCCTCAGTGAAGTTTCGATCAGTAACATCACCTCGGAAAATTCGAACATTATCTCCTAGCGGCGATACTTCTCTCAAGTCTACTCCAACAACTAAACCGTTCGGACCGACCTTTTGTGAAGCCACCTGAAGCCAACCTCCTGGATAACATCCGATGTCTAATACGTTCATACCTTGAGCTAGTATGTGATACTGTCCATCAATTTGGATCAGCTTAAAGGCAGCTCTACTTCTGTAACCCTTAAGTCGAGCCTGGCGCCTATAACTGTCCGTTTTAGCTTCGTCGAGCCTCACAAGGCCATCATTTACTTATCGGTTTCAGGATCTGTCGTAGGCGGAATTTTTCGATGATTTCTCTACATCTGTTCCTCACTGTTACTTCAGTAACCTCGGCCAATTCAGCTATCTCCCGTTGTGGTATGTGGTCCCCATACATTGACGCTGACATGTAGACATATGCAGCAGCCAATCCCGCTGGGGCCTTCCCACTATGAATTTCAGAATCTCGCGTGTTAATTGAGAGATTCAAAGCTAACCTCTCGACTTTGGTGTCAATTTTTGCAGAGTTGATGAGTTTCGATATATGCCTCTCTACCGATGGCGGTGGTACGTATTCACTCTCAACCTCGTTAATGACTAAACGGTAGTACTTTGCAACAACCCTTGTTTCGAGCCCTGTCGCTCGGGCTATCTCCTTAAGGGTTCTTCCCACGGAGCATTTTCTGCATGCCAAATAGACTGAGGCAGACGCCATACCTACTACTGATTTGCTCTTTGCTATCCTCTTCTTCACGGTTAGGCGATATATGTACGCAGCGGTTTCAATTACGCTCTTAGGGAGACTCAGGGTGGCCGAAATTTCATTTATCTTTGTTAATACATTGGTTAGACTTCTTTCTGCAGACGTTGTTCGAACTCGGGTTTGCCACCGACGTAGGTTTTCTACACTCTGTCTCATGTTGCTTGGCAAATTCTTTCCTTGAGAGTCCTTCATCGTGGACGAAATTTCAGTAGCCAGTCCAAAATCGTGAAGTGCGTATGTCATCGGGGCTCCAACGCGTACGCG
>JAPUIC010000103.1 GCA_027297425.1 Nitrososphaerota archaeon
TATTGCTCAAAGTGAAGCCCATGAGGGAACGCGAAGCTGTCCTAGTGCTCTCATTAATAGTCGTAGTATTCACAATCATATCCTATTTTGTGCTAACATCAGTTAACTTGATAGTCTTTTAGATTATAATCGAATTATCTCTTTCCTGTTCAGATATAGCAGTAATTAGGAGGGATACGCAATGGATAACCGATAGTTAGCCGATACTAAAGTTTAAGCTGCACACCGATTTCAGATTTTTGTGGATCAGTTATACAGGTTAACTATCCAGATCCTATTAGAAAGATAGAACGATGAGCCATCGTGGACTTTGATATAGTAATATCCAGTCTCCAAGTCGGCTGGTAAGGTCACGGCCAATTCCGAGTCAAACCTAGGGTCTATCGAGAAAACCCTGCCGTTCTCAAGAATAGTTGAATCTACATTATTGGCCAAACCGTTATCACTTACGAAGAGATTGATCTGGTATCCTGAAGTTGTCCCTGCACCTATCCTCACTACTACAACTTGACCAGCGTACCCGTGGTCACTCGCGGAGACTGCTCTTTGGGCCATCGCGGGACCTGAAGAGAAGACCAACATGGCGACGACCAAGAACACCCCAGCTAAGAGATGGAGAGACTTCATATCCTACGACTTCTTCTCGATCGTTATATTTCAATATTCTGGGTTTATTATTATCTCGGCCCTTAAGAGAAACATGAATTGTTATCGCACTCAAAAGATATCTATCTGTTGTACATTATCTGGACAGTAGGCTAATTGAGTCGCTCCCAAAAGACCGGTTTTTCTAAACTACTTACTATCGACGATGCAATGCGGAAATTTTTCTCTTATGGCGTTGTGCACAGGATACAAACAGTAGAAGTGCCAATAGTGTCCTCGGTAGGTAGAGTCCTTGCGTCGAACTTGGTGACAAATATCGATCTTCCTCCATATGACAGGTCCGCGGTAGATGGTTTTGCGCTGAGGGCTGAGGATACCCTAAGAAGTTCAGAGAACAATCCGATCTCATTAAAGATTGTAGATGTGGTAGAGATTGGTACTACACCCAAAGTGCCAGTAGGAAGGTTAGAGGCAGTCCGGATTTCCACAGGAGCGCCAAGGCCCGAAGGAGCAGATGCAGTGGTGATGATAGAGCATACGGCACAGAAGAAAGATCAAGTCAGAATCTTCAATCCTATCTCAGCATGGAAGAACATGATCAGAAAAGGCGAAGATGTCAAGGTCGGGGACCTCTTGCTTGAAGAAGGCGCTGAGATAATGCCCCAAGATGTCGGAATGCTCTCAGCTCTCTCATTCAGCTCGATCAAAGTTATTAGAAAACCTCGAGTAGCTGTCCTGTCAGTCGGGGATGAGCTGTTAAAGGAAGGTAGCGAGCAAACTTATGGTAAGACTGTTGATATTAACAGACCCGCAATTTTGTCCTCACTTCTCCAAGATGGATGCGAACCTCTAGATTTAGGTATTGTTGGAGATGATTTTGGTATAGTAGAAGAGAAAGTGAAGGAAGCGTTGGAGAAGAACGATATGCTCTTAGTAGGAGGTGGAACCTCTGTAGGATCCAAAGATATCGTACCCGATGTATTAGATTCTCTCGGGGAACCAGGTATTGTGGCTCACGGTTTAGCAATGAGGCCTGGAAAACCTGCGGGTTTGGCTATCCTAAACAAGAAACCAGTTGTTCTACTACCAGGCTTCCCTGTAGCAGCATTAATAACGTATAGTATCATTGCAAGGCCTATCATCTTCCGATTGCTCGGGAGCGAGAATATTAGAAATACGGGCGATATCGTAAAAGCTAGACTAACTCGTAAAATAGACTCCCCTCCTGGTATTAGAGAATTTGTAAGAGTAGTTATCAGAAATAAGTCACCAGGATTCTCTGCTGAGCCTGTAACGGCTACTGGAGCATCTATCCTATCATCAATGGTTAGGTCGAATGGCATTCTAGTCGTTCCTGAAAATATAGAATCTATTAGACAGAATGAACCAGTGGAGGTCAGATTAATCAGACCTCTTAAGTGAACAATGAATCTAGTTGATATATCATGCCATCAGTCTATGTCTCGGATGCTGGCACCTGAACATACCAAATCCTCATTATCCCAACCATTTTCTTGAAAGATTTTAATTTTACAAAACTTGTGGATATTCATAATGACACTAAGGGACTTTGCAGAACGCTACTATGATGCAATAAGTCGGAGAGATATTGAATACATATTCAGCTTGTTCGGGGATAACGCAACACTATATTTTCCTAGCCAGCATGAGTATAAGGGTAAGGATGCGATAATGACATTCTTTAGAGACGTATTCTTTCAGCAATTTGTAAGAATTGAATATCGTGACCTAACAATCGTTCAATCTTCGGAGAATATTGCCATAAAGGCCTATGTAACAGGTAATGTTTCCAATACAAAGAGTTTCGAGCAGATAAGATACTTTGAGTTCTTGGAACTCAGAGATGGTCATATATCAAGGTCCGAAATCTGTATCGACATGCCGGCTCTAAGAGCTCAAGTGGGAAAATGGTGACGTTAAGCATAAATCACTAAAAATTCACTATTAATATATCTAAGTAAATTCGAATTATAGGTAGAGCTGAAAATGGATAAGGCCTCGCAAAGAGTGGAAAATCTTCATGACTCGTATGGCAGGCTTGCCTCGAAGCTCAGGATATCAATAACGGATAGGTGCAACTTCAGATGTAATTTTTGCATGCCTAGTCAACCAGTCTGGCTTCCTCATGACGAGATTTTGACTTTCGAGGAGATTGTGAGAACGGCTAGAGTTCTTAGCCAGATGGGTATCGATCGAATAAGACTTAGCGGAGGGGAGCCTCTAGTGAGGAAAGATGTAGAAGGTCTGGTATCAATGCTGAGCAGAATCGATGGGATAAAGAGCATTGGAATGACTACGAACGGTTCACTTCTAGCAGCCAAGGCCTCTGCGTTGAAGCGGGCAGGATTAAGTAGTGTCACAATTAGTCTACATAGCCTTAAACCCGAGCGCTTTGACAAGATCACTGGAACAAATGGAATCTTCGATAAGATAACTGAAGGAATCGAGGCCGCTAGGTCGTTGGATTTCAAGCCCTTGAAGATAAATTGTGTAATTACACGGGGTGAAAATGATGATGAGATAATCGATTTTGCAAGGTTCGCGCATGAGACTGGAGTAACTGTTCGCTTCATAGAATACATGCCCTTCGATGGAACGAAACTTTGGGACGCCCATAGGGTCATAACTGGCGAGGAGATCGTGGATAAGATCAATAAGATTTACCCGGTAGCGAAGATCGAGCGAGAAACAGGGAGCACAGCTATCGAATATAACTTCGAGGACGGATCCGAAGGTGGGATAGCAACTATAACCTCTATGTCAGCCCCATTCTGTGGTGATTGTGATAGGATTAGGATTACTGCCGATGGAAAGGTTGTTCCGTGCCTTTTCTCTAGAGACGAGTATGATATTAAGTCAAAACTACGTGCTGGAGCTTCTGATGAAGAGCTGTCCGCGTATATCAGGAGTGTTTACTTTAGAAAGTCGCCCGGTGTAGAGACAATGATAAAGAATAAAGCTAACCTAGAGCATGTTAGGCCGATGCACACCATCGGAGGCTAGACAACACTAATCCTAGTATTAATCATACAGTAGAGTAGAGATGGATAAGAAGGATCAGGCGGCAGTTGTACTTGCTGGCGGTTCTAGTCGAAGAATGGGGTATGATAAGGCATTCATAAAGCTCGAGGGTGTAGAGATGCTTAAACGGATTGTTGATCTGGTATATAGTATAACATCAGAGGTAATTGTCGTTATAGATAAGGAAGCAAATCCTGATAGATACCGTGGTTTGGTCCCCGGGGATGTTAAGATCATAAATGATCTCAAGACTGGCCAAAATCCACTCATTGGGGTCTATAGTGGCTTATCAATAGTGTCTAACAAATATGCACTATTGATCCCTTGCGACGTCCCTTTCCTAAACCGAGGAATCATTCAGTTAATCTTTGAGAGATCAGACGGGCATCAAGCGGCGGTTCCCCGGTGGCCCGATGGCAGAATCGAGCCATTAATGTCGGTTTATAGAGCTCATGAAGGGTTTAATCTAGTGCAAAAATTAGTAGGTAACCGCTCTAGCTCCATGAATGATTTTGTTGATTCGTTTGCAGACATTGCATTCGTTGAAATTGAAAGCCTGCGCCATCTTGACAACGGTTTACTGACGTTTTCAAACATTAATACTCCCGAAGACTTGAAGAAGATGGAGTTGGTTGCGGGAGAATCGCTCTAACTGTCTCGAGTTATTCTCTTGAATGTGCTTAGATGCTGCTGCACCAAATCAAGAATAGTTCCTATAGTATGACCTTTGAGATCGTGATGGCCAGTCCGTAAGATAATATCGAAAATTTCTGATTGTCAGTAAAACATCCTAGACGGATTCTTTGATAACTTCCGCCGTTACGTGTCTAAGATTCTGTAGAACTTCTGATAATGGTGAAACGTGAGCATATTTCATGCTAAGATCAAATAGAGATACTTTATGCGAAATCTGGGATCTGTCCGCAGCACATTCAATCGGTAGAAAAGTCTTGTATTTGTAGGCAAATGCATCCACCGCAGTTGCCCTTACGCATCCTGATGTTACCATGCCTGTAACTATCAAGGTGTCCACACGTATCCGGTTCAAGAGTGCCATTAGAGATGTTCCACAAAACGCACTGGGTGCGGCCTTCTCAATTAGGATTTCATTTTCCCCGGGAGCTATGTCATCTATGATCTCATTAGAGCGTGGATCTAATTTGCTAAAAGCTTGAGCCCTAGATGAGGTCGGTGCAGCGATCTTCTCTATGGCCCAGCTTCGTCTATCATTTCTAGTGTAAAAGATAGGAATCTTTAGAGGTCTGGCCACGTCTAGAAGATCCTTTATCGCTTTCACACATGGTAATCCGGTCTTGCTGAATCCCATCGGATACTTGTCGTCAACAAAGCCATGGGTCATGTCAACCACTACCACTGCAGGGTTTTCGCCAAATTCTCGCTGTGGCTTAGGGTATCTGCTAAATGAATTAACATCTTCCTCAGGGATAATGTCAGGAATGTAGGATCCGTTCGAATAAAATCTGCTCTCCAATATGATAAAGCCTATAGGCGGTTCAAGTATTTAATCTCTGCCGGCAATCATATTCTATCAGAGTGACTCGAATATGGCTAGATAATAGCCATGAAAAATTTTTCCGTAGACTCTTCTAGAAATATCATTTATATCCCAATCCCCCTAAATTTATTATGAGGAAATAGAAGATGGATAAGATCGAGTTCACTCGTGATTGGTCTAAAGTGGTAACAGACCAACAGACCCAAACTACTCGGCCTCTTCATTGGTATCCACGGTATCAAGAGAAGATTGGTGTTAAGATTCGAGTGGTTCCTCCTAATCCTAGCCTCCCCGTCCATTATATTATGCTCACAGGTGTAATCAAGACTACTCTACAAGAAGTGACCTCAAATGATGAGTATTATGTCAGGGAGGGTTGTTCATCGGGGGAACAGTTTGAGAAGTCCTGGTCATCCGACCACGGAAGTTTTGATCCAACCCAGGAAGTCTGTGTATTGAGGTTCGTCAGGGTTTAGCTCTGGCCACATTCTCTCAATTATTTTTCCATGGTGAAAGATGGATAGCCCGGGCCAGACTCGAACTGGCGTCACCGGCTCTCTTCCAATGACCAAAGGCCGATAATCAAGAACGATTAGTTTTGCTTGACCGCTACACCACCGGGCTACCAAATCATCGGCTGGCTGCAACTATTAATTCTTTGACGGAACGAGCGATCTTTTTCAGCATCACTCACCCAAACTGAGATATTGTGGAACCTTAAACTTATTTATGCGTCTTTATTTTATTCAGACAGATGCAACGCGGGTGGTTTGCTCCCTCCGGTCCGCTTAACAAGCCCCAAAAGGGAGGAGAATTGTACTGGAAGCTCGAGCCCTGACTGATAAGGTCGAAGTAGACCGTAGAGCTGGTAACCCTGTACACAGAGGCATGCAGAGGTTTAAGGTCAGCGAGGTCTTTAGGAGTATTCAAGGGGAAGGAGAAGCCGTTGGTCTACCTTCTGATTTCATTAGGTTGTATACCTGCAATCTTACATGTAGCTGGTGTGACACTAAATATACCTGGGTAGGGCAAGACAGAGCTATCGAGGGTAAAGACTTCATCTACCTAACCTCGAGAGAGATTATCGATAGACTCACTAAGATAGGTAATACAAAGCACGTTACGATAACAGGAGGGGAGCCTCTGCTACAACCGATCGAAGAGTTAGTCATGGAACTAAAGGGAAAGGGAAGGAGTGTCATTATCGAAACAAATGGAACCATCGAGCCTTCAGAAACTCTCCTGAATTTAGTAGATATCTGGTCTATATCGCCTAAAACAAGCAACTCCGGGACAAAGTATGATTATGGAAAGATGCAATGGATTAACCGTACGAAGGGGTATTACCTGAAATTTGTGGTGGTTAATCCCTCTGAGGATATTAGGGAGATCTCCCAGTTCGTAGATTCGAGAGGGATAAAAGACAATAAAGTCATCTTGCAACCAAACGGTGTAAGCAGAAACTATGAGAAATGTGTGACGGAGTTGATGGACTATGCTGTGTCCGCTGCTTTACCGTATAGAGTAGTGCCCCAGATACACAGGTTGGCATGGGGATTGACCAGAGGTAAGTAGACTGTTGTGTAGCATTAACGGCTTGATCCTTTTCGAAAAAGAGAGGGATAACACGGAACTTCACGGGATAGAAGAAAGGCTTAGGGCGCTTATCGTTCGGGCCGAGGACCGGGGGAGAGATAGTTATGGGATTGTTTCATTTGAAAATGATAATTCTGTAAGGATTGTGAAAGAGACTGGATCGCCGTCGAAAAGTTTGAATGAGAAATCACGGTTAATTACGGCAAACACGAAAGTGGTTATCAGCAACAATAGAGCAGAACCAACTACGGAGTTTGTCTATGAAAAGTTGGATACGGATATCCAGCCCTTAGGCAGTGAGATATTCGTCTCACACAACGGAACTATTGCTAACGATAATGAACTGCAGAAGCGGTATAATCTCACTCGCCATAGTAAAATAGATACGAGTATCTTACCTCCTCTTTTAGATCACTTATGGAGTTCCGATCGACGTATTGAGGTACTCGTGGAAGTTCTTAGGGAAGTAGTAGGGAGCTTCGCTTTAGCGATAGTAGATAGATGGAAGCCGGACCATCTCTATCTAGCCTGTAATTATAAGCCGATTTACATGGAATATGACTATAACCACGAAGTGATGTTCTTCACTTCTCTAGAAGATTATTTTGGGAATAAATCCCTTTTTGATAGCAATCCAACCAAACAGCTCAAACCGTACAGTGTCTTATCCATCAATACTTCCCGAGAACAAAGAGAGTGCGAATTGCTTCCAGAACATACGAAGAACAAACGGAAAGCCCTAGCCGTTTGCAGTGGTGGCTTGGATAGCACTATTGCAGCAAAAGTTGCAGATAAAGAGGGATATGATATAACACTCTTGCACTTCAAGTATCGGCATAGAGCAGAGTCCAAAGAGGAACAGGCGGTTCAACGGGTATCAAAGGCATTGGCTTGCGAGCTTATTGTGGTAGATACAGATCTCTTCAGAGATGCCATCGGGTCCTCTAACTTGGTTTCCAAGACATTAGAAGTTAACAGACAGAACGAGGGCAAGTCAGGGGCCGAGTTTGCTTCTGAGTGGGTGCCAGCTAGAAACCTTATCTTTCTATCAATAGCAGTAGGAATCGCAGAGTCCAAGGGTTACGATTTCATTATTCTTGGGAATAATCTTGAGGAATCCGGATCATATCCAGATAATGAGATGATCTTCATCAATAAGCTAAACGAAGTCTTACCCTATGCGACCAATTTGGGGAAGAAAGTTAGCATTCTGATGCCCTTAGGTAATCTGGTAAAACACGAAATAGTAAAGACGGGTTTGGAGGTGGGAGCACCCATACACCTTACATGGTCCTGTTATGAAGGAGGCGATAATCCTTGCAATAGTTGTGGTCCGGACTTCATGAGGCGACATGCTTTTAGAATCAACAAGGTTATTGACCCGATAGCCGACGATCTCAATAATACATTCTGGGAAGGTTGTGAGAAATTCCCTCAACCGATTCCCTTGTCTCAGGATTCAAGATAATCATCTGGCAAAACTTACTTAAACCTAGGCTTCAGCCCTCGGCATAGAGAAATTTGCCGCCACCAATGAAAAAAATTTCTGACGTAGTTTGGGAGATTCCTAAAAGCTACAAAGCAGGTATGCTAACTCCTGCCAGGATAATTGCCACGAAGAAGATACTACAAGAGATGGATGAACAAGTATACGAACAGTTGACCAATGTTGCAACCTTACCGGGACTGATTAATCACGCGCTGTGCATGCCCGATGGTCATAGCGGTTACGGTTTTCCGATAGGTGGGGTAGCAGCCATGGATGCTGAGAACGGCGTTATCTCCCCAGGAGGTATAGGATTTGACATCAATTGCGGAATGAGGCTCGTACTTACAAACTTGACTGCCGACGATGTTAAGCCACATCTCAAGAAATTAGTTGATGAACTCTACCTAAAGGTACCTGCAGGAGTAGGTAGTAAGGGTTTTGTGAAGCTCAGTCATAATGAGTTCAAGGAAGCTGTTGAAATGGGTGCAAAATGGTGTGTTGAGAAGGGTTATGGTTGGGAGGAGGATCTAAGGCGGATCGAAGAAGATGGCTGCATGGAGGGTGCTGATTCCTCGAAAATATCGATTAGATCCATTCAACGGGGAGTTGATCAGATCGGAACTCTTGGGTCTGGGAACCATTATCTTGAGATTCAAGTTGTAAAGCCAGAGTTCATCTTCGATAAAGACGCCGCCAAAACTCTTGGAATATTCCCTAATCAAGTAGTAATAATGTTTCATTGTGGGAGTAGAGGATTCGGTCATCAGGTAGCAACCGACTATCTTCAAACATTCTTATCGGTCATGCATAGCAAGTACGGTATACGAATCCTTGACAGAGAGCTGGCTTGTGCCCCCTTTAATTCGCCAGAGGGTCAAAATTATTTCGCAGGAATGAAATGCGGGGTCAATATGTCATTCATGAATAGGCAGGTAATTCTTCATCGTATTAGAGAGGTCTTCTCATCTATATTTCGCTCGGAACCAGAGGATCTAGGCCTACATATGGTATACGATGTCGCTCATAATACAGCTAAACTCGAGAAGCATACCGTAAATGGGGAGAAAAAAGAAGTATTGGTACATAGAAAGGGAGCCACTAAGGCTTTTGGTCCGAATTCAGAAGGGCTTCCTCCTGAATTTGCTAAGCTCGGTCAACCTGTAATCATCGGTGGTAGTATGGAGACAGGGTCGTATCTTCTACTGGGGACTGAGACTGCTATGAAAGAAAGTTTCGGGAGCACTTGTCATGGAAGCGGTAGGACTATGAGTCGAACTAGAGCCAGACACCTTTTCCGAGGCGATAAGCTACAAAGAGATATGGAGCAGAGAGGAATATATGTCAAAAGCGTCTCATATTCCGGTTTAGCGGAAGAAGCTGGAGCAGCCTACAAGGACATAGACGAGGTTGTAGGGGCAGTAGATCAGGCGGGAATTTCCAAGAAAGTAGTTCGGTTCATACCTATAGGGAACGTTAAGGGTTAATTAAATCGCAGAACATATGAAGACACCCGTTTCGATCCTAACAGGATATCTCGGTAGTGGAAAAACTACTCTCCTACGGCGGATATTGAATGAGACCACAAAGAAGGTAGCGGTTATTATCAACGAGTTTGGAGATATCGGAATTGATGGGAGAGTGATCAAGGGCAAGAATGTCAATATGATCGAGCTGACGGGAGGTTGTGTCTGTTGCTCTTTAGAAGGAGAGTTCAAAGCCGCCATCAAAGAAATAATTACGAAGACAAATCCTGAATTAATCTTGGTCGAGACGACAGGTGTGGCAGAACCGGAAGCAATTGCTTTCGACCTAGAAGAAAGCCTTCCAGAAGTTAGACTGGATTCCGTTATCACTGTGGTTGATGCGGACGGGATCATGATGTTCCCTAGCATAGGCCATACTGGACGGGTTCAGATCGAGATGGGAGATGTAATTCTCGTAAATAAGATAGATTTAGTTAATCCTAGAGATATCATAAAGGTAGAGAAGAAGCTCCACGAAATTAACGGGAAAGCTACACTTTTTCGAACGTATAAATGTGAAATTGATTCTGAGTTACTCTTTGGGACATATACAACTAAAACCACTGAACAGATGCACAAACACAAACATGACCCAAAGATAGATTTATTCCAAATTTCAGTCGACCAAGAGATTCAAAGAGAAGGGCTCTCTGATTTTTTATCGTCACTACCCAGAGAGGTGTACCGAGCGAAGGGATTGATTGTGATAAAGAATCATGGGTTGCACCTTCTGAACTACGTTGTAGGTCGATGGGATCTGGAACCTATGCCCGGTAATTATTCATCTGGAAATCAATTAGTCTTCATCGGAGAGAGAGTAGGAAGTAAGAAAAAAGTGATAACCGAAAAGTTGAACGAAGTATTGATGAGAAAGTAGACCTGAAGGTAGGTCATTCCAAAAGGTGGTCTCAACTCTTTCAAGGTTATCAATACTATGCCCTTAAAGGAGACATTTACTCGTTTTGCTCCCGTTACAAAATTGAGTCTGAAGAACCCGTAGTCATAGGTCAAGGTTTGATTAGAGCTTTGATCGAACGGCTATAAGGTGGCTTAGCTATCCCTCGCTCGGTTACAATAGTATCGATGAGATGAGGAGGAGTCAAATCAAAAGCTGGATTTAGAATTGGAACGCCCTTTGCAGCAATTCGCTTTCCTCTGATCGTTGTTACTTCCGCTGGGTCTCTCTCTTCGATTGTGATGTCCTTAGTATCAGACTGCAGATCGAATGATGATGATGGAGCTGCCACGATAAACGGTATGTTGAACGTCTTTGCAAGAATCGCTAACTGAGAGGTCCCTATCTTGTTAAAGATGTGGCCATCACGCATTATACGATCTGCGCCCACTATTACCTTATCGACCATACCGTTAGCCATTATATGGCCTACAGCAGTATCTGTGAGCAATTTGCATTGGAACCCATCCCTAGCCAGCTCAAACGCAGTTAATCTAGAGCCCTGTAGGGCTGGCCGTGTTTCTGGGACGTAAACAGTGATTCGTTTACCTTGTTTTTTAGCTGTCCTCAGTATTCCTAAAGCAGTACCATAACCGACTGTTGCGAGTGCTCCCGCGCTCTGCTGACCTAAAGGTCATTTACAGTGTGTGAGCACGCTATCGCCATCATGGAGTAACTTAGAGCCATGTTCACCCATTTTCAGATTTCCAGCTACATCATCTTCGGCCATTTTGAGAGCGCTCTTTTTCACGGCGGCTTTAATGTTGGTCCCGTCTTTTAGTGCTTTTTTGCCATCCTTCAGAACTACGTCCGTGGCCCAGACAATATTTACCGCTGTCGGCCGAGTCTTCACCAATTCTCTGGATGCATGCTCTAGCTCCCGGATGAGTTCCTCGCTAGTCCCATTAGTTTTTGTAGCTACGAGGGCCATTCCCATGGCTGCAGTAACGCCTATGGCTGGAGCACCTCTTACAACCATTTTTTTTATCGAACGAACAATGTCGTTAAGAGTTTTGCACTTTACGAAGGTCAGAGAGTTTGGGAGTTTTGTCTGATCTATGAGAACAACTGAATTGTCCTCCTCGTCCCACTTGACGGTTCGCATCGAGTAGAAGGTTTCCATGTCTAAAGTTTCCAAAAGGTCTAATTAAGCGTGTCTGACGAGTCCAGAATATATTGAGTGAAGAAACAAGTACCGAAGAGGAGCTAACAACTTTTGTTGGTCAGTTATCCGCCAACGGAGTAACGCTTACCGATACTTTGGTTATTGAGGAGTTGACTAAAAGAGGTTATGGCGATATGGAGAAGAAGAAACTGGTGCTGAGGGATTACGAAATGCTGTACCTCACCCAAGTAGGAAAGATGACTGTCCTCAGGGGTAAGAAGCAGGTGAAATATGAGGATCTGGTGGAAGAAGCTCTTGAACGAGATTCCACTGCTTGGACTCGATTTCTTGTGTATCGAGACCTCAGGAGTAGAGGATATGTTGCTAAAGAAGGGTTCGGCTTTGGAGTAGATTTCAGATTATATGATAGGGGAGACTTCGGGGGCAAGGCTGCCAGATATGTTGTCTTCGGACTAAATGAGGGGACAGAGAAAGAAGCAGAGAGTTTTCGAAAAGTAGGGGAGGATATCTTGAAGATGGGCAAAGAGCCAATATTGGCCGTTGTAGAAAGAAGAGGTGAGATCATCTACTATAAAGTGTCGAAGTGGAGGCCTACGAAGTCAACTCCGAAGTAACCATTGAGAGTTTTCGATACTAAAAATGGGGATTCCAGGCTATTTAGAAATACTTAGACCTGCCAATTCTATAATGGTTGGGTTCGCAGTCATTGTTGGTTCGCTGATCGCCCAGCCTTTTCTGAGTTTTGATTACAGCGTATTGTTATCTGGTTTCCTAACGGGATTCCTGATATCTTCCTTTGCGATGGTCATAAATGATTACTATGATGCCGAGGTTGACAGACTGAACCAGCCTGGCCGGCCTTTACCTAGCAATAGAGTCACGGTTAGAGGAGTCAAGACCCTAAGTATTTTGTTGTTGGTCTCCGGACTGCTATCTTCATTTTATCTCGGATTCTTGACCCTGATCATAGCAACTATCTTCGCCTTTATTTCATGGTTGTATAGCTATCGTGTTAAAAAAATTGGAATGTTCGGGAATTCTCTGGTTGCTTTATCATTGGCGATTCCGTATATTTATGGAGGTTTCGCAGTACTATTTCCTTGGGACGAATTGGTATGGTTTCTCGCTGTTACGTCATTCTCGGCTGGAATGGGTAGAGAGATAGTCAAGACAATTTCAGACGTTGAGGGAGACCGCCTCCGTGATATCAGATCGGTTGCCTTGATGTTAGGTCCAAAGAAAGCCGCCCTTTTTGGGTCTATATTTTTTCTAGGAGCCATACTACTCAGCCTAGGCCCATTATTTCGATCTCTGGTTGGTCTCCCATATTTTATTCTGATCCCTGTCCCTTGGGCAATATTCGTTTATTCTTCATTCAGCATTATGAGAACTCCTTCATCGCAGGGAGCTATCCGGATCAAGAAATTAGCCTTGGTCGGAATGATGTTTGGGCTATTTGCTTACTTAGCTGAAGGCATTTTATAGGCTACTCAAATTTAATAAGATACAATATAGCTATGGTTTCAGCTTATTACCATTTGGGTGGTGATATGGTTTTAGCTTGTTACTAGAAGCTGGTTAAGGCTCGGATTGATCCTTAGCATGACCGATTTCCAATTTTTTTGATGAACCCCCCAATGATCCTAGATGTGCTAAAAGTGCGGCCATCTGTATATCCGGGTTTGCGCCACGAACGAGGCGATAGTCATACTCTGAGATCAACTTCGCAATCTCACCTAAGTTGGGATCGTCTATCCTGAAGAGTTCATCACCTGCATATTTGATAAAATCTGCTTCGGATAGTCCTTGAACTTTGGTCAACTGTATTAACTCCGACCTAGCTTTTGAAAATTGTCCGTCTAATGCTAGATTAATGATCTCGCCAACCTTTCCCTTATGAGTAATACCACTAACTCTTTCTATAGTTTCGGCATCTATCTTGTCCAGTAGTGAAGCGCCTTGAAGGAGGTTTATGGCCTGCCTCATATCACCGTTTGAAATATCATAAATTTTTGATAGTCCGGCTTCATCACATTGCAAACTTTCATCGCGGCAAATCTTCTCTAAACGACTTACTACTTCCTCTTTTGGGAGACGTGGAAATCTGATGATAGCGCATCTACTTTGTAAGGGTTCGATTATTCCAGAAGAGTAATTGCAGACCATTATGAATCTCGTGAACCTCGAACTCTCCTCCATGATTCGTCGTAGAGCGGTTTGAGCGCTATTCGTCATTTCATCTGCTTCATCTAGTATTATTATTCTATATGGGGCATTCATTGCTAGATGTCGAGAAAAGATCTTAACCTTATCCCTGACGTCTCCGATACCTCTCTCGTCTGACGCGTTCATTTCCAAGGTATAATCTCTCCAAGGCTCACCCAGGATCTTCTGAGCTACAATCAAGGCAGCAGAAGTCTTCCCGGTTCCCGGCGGCCCAGAGAACAACAAATGGGGCATTTCTTTCGGATTCTCTAATAGTGAACCTAGCCTAGTGACAACATTAGACTGACCTATTAGGTCTCGTATTTCATGAGGCCTATATTTCTCAACCCACATCTGCCCTTCGGAAGACACTATAATTCCCCAACTTCGGTCGTGATAACCATTTTAAACATTATCAGTTTTCAGCTTGTCACGTATCAGGGTGGCTTCCTTGTCAAATACTCGTCTAGTGCTGTCATCTGGAATTAATCGTTCAGTGAATTCGGTCCGATTATATGCATGGGCTAACAGTAAAAACTGCATGTCATATGCAGTTGCTTTAGCAAATGATTCGTGGTGATTATAACCCACTTGTCTAGCAATAGATCTCAATATTTTAGAATCGTTCCATACTCTAAAACGGATAGTCCAGAACGCTGGATCATGTTCGTGAAATGACCAATCGTCGGCCTTTACAGAGAATAATATTGAGGCCAGCTGAGTATCGAAGTATTTGAGGAATCGATATCTCTTTTCAATTTCTATTGTCCGGACCAGTAAGTCTAGGTCGGATAGAGCTCTTAGTGATGTAAGTAGTCTATCACTCGGGATGGACTTTGTGTTCGATATGATATTTTGGAAGGCAGCTCTGATCTTTTCCATGACATTCGATACATCACAATCGGAGAGTGCTGCGCGTGCTTCATTATAATCATGGGCCATGAATACCTTATTGAACGTCTCCCTCATGCTAAGTCGGGAGTCACGTTCGAAGAACTTGGCAATGCCATGCTCTTCTTTGTTGGCTTGGAGTGTGTTTAGGGCGCCTCTAAAGTCGCCTCGAGAACTTCTAACTAACTCCTCCAACTTCACGTCGCTCATGACTAAATTCTCTTTCTCCAAAACTGATGTAAGGTAGAGACCTATCTGTCGTGGGAGAGCCCTATTCAATCTAAGAAGAAGTACGTTCTTTGAGTTATACCCTGCTATCTTTTGAACACGAGCGTCATATTCTGAATTTGCAGACATTACCAGAGGAAGAGATTTCGCAGCAATAATTTCCTTAATGAAGTCAGCTCCTCCATAATCATCTCTTCCATACATGCCATCGACTTCATCTAGGAAGATGAGCCGTTTCTCTGAGAATAGAGATGATGAGGTTAATGCGGGACCTAATGCTGATCGCATTTTCTCTCTGGTCCGGACGTCGCTAGCATTGAGCTCCATCATGCTATAACCAAGCTCAGCTGATCCAGTTTGTACGAGTGTGCTCTTTCCGGTTCCGGGTCCCCCGACTAAGAGAACTGGCTTATCGCCTGCCTTCCAATTTGAAAGCCACTTCAAGAATTTGATTCGAACTGCCTCATTAGACACTAACGCGGAAACAACCAAAGGTCGGTATCGTTCTGCCCACATGACGCCATCTCGATCTGGCGGAGGTGTCCTTGGAATCGCGTGTTCACCATCCATGAGGTCGTTTATGCCACTGGCGAACGCAAGAGAATATTCTCCAAGATTTTCCGCGCCTTGCTTATGACTCTCGCAGAGACAGAATTTAGAATCTCTAGGACAGATGTCAAAATAAGTACAACTCTTACAATCAATTTTTTCTCTACAGGTAAAACATTTGATCTCCGATAGAGTAGTTGCAACCGTAACCGTTTCGCTTAAGGCAGTCCCTATCAGATCAAGTGCATTTTTCAAATTAGTCCGATCATCAACCATAAACCCCTTATCATGATCATACTTTACCCCAGACCTCATCAGCGCAGCGAAAACCTCTCTGTCCAACCGAGGAAGACGGAACCGTTCATTTGGTATTATTTCGATACTATTCACCCTATAATCCAGAGGTCTGGGATAGCACCTAGGAACTAGAGATCAGAAATGCGTGGGGAAGCTCGGGCAATAGAAGACTCAAAGCCGTTCGCACGCCATCTGGCGATCCAGGTAAGCAAAAAACCAGTTTACCTTTGTCAAGAGTTCCACCGATTGCTCTAGTGAGTAAAGCTGGAGACCCGATTTTGCGGTAAGTGATGCCCCTAAAGATCTCCCCAAAGCCTTCAATTTCCTTAGTTATCAAGGGTTTTACCGCTTCGATAGTAACATCCCTTTCAGAGATTCCAGTTCCACCCATTATTAACACAACATCGGCCTTCTCTTCAAGGATGGCCTTGAGTAGTTCTAGACGTATGGACCATAGATCGTCATTGAGTAACTTCCTGGTTGTTCGTTCATGACCTGCGCGTTTGATCATTTGTTCTGCTATATCTCCTGACTCATCCGTGAGTTCGTCGCGCTTCTCCTTTTGTTGGAAAAATTTAGACGTACTAACCGTTAGTAAACCGATCTTCAGTTTTTGTGGGGCTCTCTTTCTATGTTCTTCATGAGCCTTAACTCTTATCTTTCTGTCTCGATTAGCCATCTTTGCCTTTCACCTTGCTTACCACCGACACATCATATATCTTAGTAGTTGGGTACTGACCATTCTTATCCTTCTCATATTTCTTCACCACATCCCAAATATTTAGGAGAGCGGCAGTTACCGCACTCAATGCCTCCATTTCGACGCCGGTCTTCCAATGCGTCCTTACAGAAGCCTTAACCGAGATAGATTCTTTCTTAACTTGAAATTCTAATTTAACGTTCTCTATAGGAATTGGATGACATAGTGGCATGATCGTTGGGGTCAGTTTGGTGGCAGCTATTCCAGCAATGTTCGCAATATCGACTGGATTACCCTTTTCAATCTTCCCTTTTTTTATCAAACCAATCGTCTTCTGCTGAAGCATAATTGTGCCTTGAGCCGTTGCCTCTCTTAGGACAATAGCTTTCCCAGAGATATTTGCCATATTGATCGCCATTTTTGATATTCCTCAGATATAGCAGTATGGAGATGGACATAAAGTTTCGCAGGATATAGTAAAGCTTATTTTCGCTTAGAAATTTGCCAACTCTGTAATGCACGAGTTTTCGAAGCTCTTCGAACCACGTTCTGTAGCGATAATTGGTGCCTCTGCTACCCCCGGGAAGGGAGGATACATTATCTTATCGAGTATTATACAACATAAATTCGCCGGGAAGATCTATCCAGTAAATACAAAGGAAAGTGAGATCCTCGGATTAAAGGCCTATCCCAATCTCAAAAAGATCCCAGGAGAGGTCGATCTGGTAATAGTCTGTGTCCCTTCACTATACGTCAAAGATGTGCTCAAAGAATGTATCGTAAAAAAGGTTAGTATTGCACTTCTGATTACAGCGGGATTTGCTGACGCCGGCGAAGAAGGCGAAAAAATCCAGAAGGAGATCACTGCCATAGCAAAGAAAGGTGGTTTACGTCTCATCGGTCCTAACTCTATCGGCATTGCCAATCCCTTCAATGGGCTTGTAGCCTCCCTCGTGCCATTTCCGACATGGAAGAAAGGCACTATTGCATTCGCAGCCCAGAGTGGGGTCTTGGCCGGCTCGATTACTCAATATGCGATGGAAGAGGAAGATTTTGGTTGTGGAAAAACTATTGGGTTGGGTAATAGTGCAGATCTAGATAGTGTAGATATGATCGATTACTTCCTGGATGATAAGAAGACTAGTACACTTGGTCTCTATATAGAGACCATACGTGATGTTGATAGATTAATCAAGGCAGCTTCCAAGTTTGCAAGAAAGAAGCCGCTTGTAATGGCAAAGTCGGGAAGTACCGGTAGGGGCGCCTTCGCAGCATCTTGCCATACGGGAAGCAAACGTGTTAATGAGAGGCTGGTCAAAAAGGTGTTTAAGCTCAGCGGAGCTGTCCGTGCGTCTGGATGGACTGAGCTTTTCGACTTCACCAAGACCTTCGACCGTGAGCCATTACCAAAGGGTCCCAGAGTAGGCATAATGACATTGAGTGGTGCGTCTGGAGTATTGGCTACCGATGCCGTAGTAAAAAGCAAACTGGTTATGGCGCCTTTAACAGCGAAGACGGAGAAGATAATCAAGGACAAAGTGTATCTCTCCTGGCAGAAATTTAACCATCTAGCACCTATCGATATTTGGGCCTCATTACTCGGTAAAGACGCGGAGTTCGTCCAAGAGACTACACTCAAGACCCTTATGAGAGATGAAACTGTAGATAGTGTACTTGCGGTACTGCTAGCCGTCGGCCCCGCAGTATTCGATCCGAAGAGGGTCTTTTCTGAAGCGAGAGCTATCGATCCAGAAAAGCCACTAGTTGCCGCGGTCCTTGGAGATGCCGGCCTTACTCGTGACTGGCTACATAGACTGGATGAGGCTAACATTACTGCTTTTGGTACACTTGCAGCTACCGAGCGCGCTGTCCAGGCCCTTAGCGCACTATACCTTAGGAGACTCTATCTGAATGACGTCTCTAAGGAGATTAGAACTGAATAATCTAGTCCGATTCTGCACCGGGAGATGACAATATAGGATTGTCCTGGGCAATCTCTTCACCCTCTGACTCAGTACTCTTGGATCCAGCAGGTGCTAACGGTCCTTTCGTGAGTTCATTCAAGTAGTCAATGCTCAGAACCCTTGCTTCCACAAGATTAACCAATGAGTTAGTAGAAGCCTCTCCGGTTACCTTTCCCATCAGATTATTCAACTGTCTCCACTTCAATTTAGTGTTCCCACTCTTTGACACGTAAATCACGCCTAGCACATCTCTGGCATTAATGAAAGTGATATCACGTTCTTGTTTCAAAGTATCTTTGTCGACGGCCTCGATATATATGGAGCCTTTATCCTCACTCTCCTTTTCTGGAAATACTTCTTCGTCGAAAAAATAGCTCTCAGGCATGAAAGACCTACATGTACTGTAGATTAGGAATCGACGAAAACTCTCAATATGAGCAGATGTTTCTATATTTACCACGGTGATCCAACCAGTCCTACTAGCTTGGCACCTATAATGTTTTTGGATGGGTACCAGTCAGGGTATCATGGCGAGCGAATGACCGGAAAAAGCCTTTCTGATCAGTGACGAGGATCTTGAGTTGGGACGTTTGCCTTGATCTTTAATCTTGTATTAGATAATTATTAGGCTTGATAACTGTTTTATAGTTCGTCCCAAAGGTGACCCTGAATAATGGAACCTTCGACAGTCGATCTAAGAGCGTTAATGGAACCATCTTCCGTGGCCGTAGTAGGTGCTTCATCGACTCCAGGTAAGACTGGATACATTATCCTAAAAGGTATGATGGATCATGGTTACAAAGGACGTATCTATCCGATTAACCCAAAAGAGTCCGAAATTTTAGGCTTAAGAGCGTTCCAAAACGTCAATGCAATTTCAGACCCTGTCGATCTTGTGGTCATAGCTGTTCCATTTAGAGGAGTAAAGGATGTAATCAAAGATTCCGTTGAGAATAGGGCCAAGTTTGGCCTTATTGTTACTGCCGGTTTTAGTGAGATAGGTGACCTCGGCGCTAATGAGGAGAGAGAGATTACTGAAATAGCCAGAAATGGGGGGATGAGGCTTCTCGGCCCAAATAGCATCGGGATGGTAAACAAGAGTGTCGACCTCGTTATCAGTATTGTTCCTTTTAAGACATGGAAGAATGGTGGAATATCCGTAGTTGCACAGACCGGTATCTTCGCTGGCGCTTTAGCTGCAAATGTAATTGATACCCAGAACGTAGGGCTAGGGAAAAGTATCGACATCGGTAACAGGTGCGACCTGACGGAACAGCCGTTGCTCGAGTATTTTGCTGAGGATGAACATACCAACGTGGTAGGGCTTCATATGGAAGGGATTAGAGAAGGCAGATCATTACTAGAAGCGTCCAAGAAGGTATCATTGAAGAAACCGATAGTGGTTCTAAAAACTGGAAGGAGTGAGGTAGGAGCGAAAGCTGCTGCTTCTCATACAGGCTCGTTAGCAGGCGACGATATCGTTGCGGATGCAGCTTTCAGACAGGCTGGACTCATCAGAGCTAACACGCTTCAAGAAATGATCGACTGGCTCAAAGTGTTCGACTACCAGCCTACACCTAAAAGTGGTAGAGTTGGAATAGTGACCCTCAGTGGTGCGCTAGGTGTGATCGCCAGTGATATGGCTTCCAATGTTGGAATGAAGCTAGCTGAAATCGAGGATAGCACCAAAAATGAGATACAGAAAGAGATCATGCCCGCATGGCCGGTCAGGAACCCGGCTGACATTTGGGTCTCATTAGGGCTTGAGCCCGAAAGGTCCCACCGCATAGCATTAAAGAAGATGATTGAAGACCCCAACGTGGACAGTCTGATAGTTCTTCTTCTTGCACTCCAGCCAGCTAGGTGCGATATGGCCAAGGTCTTCAAAGAGGCAGTTGACGCTGCCCCAAGCAAACCGATAGTTGCAGGCATGATGGGAGCCAAAGAGATAGAACAAGAGTGGTTTGATGCACTTGAGGGAATAGGGATACCTTCGTATAAGGGCTCAGATTGTGCAGAGAGAGCGACAAGCGCGATGGGTGCATTGACGACATACGGTAGTATTCTTCAATCTAAGCGGCAGAGCTAGATCTTCCTTCAAAATTTGTCAATTGAGAGAACATGAGGATCCGAAGACGTAATGTTATCGCACTGATGATCGCAGCGTCCATAGCAGCGATCCCAGTGTATCTCGGCGCTAGGAACCTTCAATCTAACCCAGTAACTGCTCAAAGAGAAGTACAGTTAGCCCCTAAAGAGAAGGAGATGACAATAGATACCATAGTAGAAGGAGTTGAGATTCCGTGGTCGATGGCCTTTGCCCCTGACGGCCGGATCTTCTTTACCGAGCGTAGGGGTAGGTTAAGAGTTGTAGAAGATGGAATGCTTATTGCAACCCCGTTTGCCACGCCGGACGTTTCAGCTATCGGAGAAGGCGGGCTCCTAGGAGTAGCATTAGACCCCCAATTTGACGAGAATAGTCTAGTTTTCGCCTATCATACCTATAGCGAGGGTAGGAAGATCTTCAATAGAATCGTCCGATTCAAGGCTGTAGGGAACAAGGGTGTTGAGCAACGCACGATAATTGACCAGATTCCTGGAGGTAGAAATCATAACGGTGGGCGTATAAAATTTGGACCAGATGGGAAACTCTATGTCGGGACTGGTGAGGTAGGCCGGCGTGAATTGGCACAAGATCTTAGCTCTCTCGGAGGAAAGATCCTGCGGATCAATCCTGATGGCTCGGTTCCAGAGGACAATCCATATCCAAACTCTCCGGTCTTCTCATTTGGTCATAGGAATCCACAGGGGTTAGATTGGCATCCCGAAAATATGAAGCTTTATTCTGCAGAGCATGGTCCTTCTGGTGAAGATGGTCAATTTGCTCACGATGAGATCAATATCATCGAGCCTAAAAATAACTATGGCTGGCCTCAACAAGTTGGAAAAGGTGGAGATGATTCTTTTACAGACCCGCTAGTCGATACTGGGAGCGAGACCTGGGCACCGTCGGGAATTGCTTTTTACAGAGGCGTAAACCCAGAATCCTGGCGAAACAACCTGTTTGTGGCTACTCTCAGAGGGAGTCATATCCACAGGCTGGTACTCGATGAGACAGGGAATAGTATCATCAGGCAAGAAAAGCTCTTCCAAGGAACTTATGGTAGGATAAGAGCCATGGTAAGCGGACCGGACGGTGCATTATATTTCTCTACAAGTAACAGAGATGGTAGGGGACGACCTGCTGAGAATGACGATAGGATACTAAGGTTACGTTTTAGCTAACCTTTAGTTTGGCCCTTCCTCTTCGCAAAGTGCTGGATATCGAAACCTCTTTGCGTTAGCCACTGAAGGCTTTCTCCACTAATAACTAGAGGGGCATTTTTTAGACCGCTAAGATCTTTGGAGCCGGTCAGAAAGACCGCGGTTCTTAGCTCCTCGATGGTTTGTGTCAGCTTTTCTTCAAGAGGTTCAATTCCATTAACAGCCGCTTCTAGTGCGGGCCTCGCAAAACCTGCAACATCCGCCCCGAGGGCTAGGCTTTTAGCTACATGTAGTCCATTTCTGACCCCTCCAGAGGCGATGAGCTTAACCTTTGTAGATGCTCCAACCTCAACAATACAAGCTACGGTTGGAATGCCCCAGTCCCAGAACGTTTCACCCAAACGCATCTGCAGCCTGCTGTTCTTCTCCTTGGCCCTATAATATTCAACCCCAGACCAAGTTGTGCCTCCTACTCCAGAAACATCGATTCCACTCACACCAGCTTTCTCTAGAGCGATAGCTACTTCCTTACCGATCCCAGCTCCTGTCTCTTTGGCGAGTACGGGTATCCCTACACTTTGAGCTATGTCTCTTATCTGAACCAGTACACCGAGAAAGTCTGTTTCACCCTCTACCTGTACCGACTCTTGTAAGGCATTAAGGTGAATGTATATCGCATCTGCATCTATCATCTCGATAGCAGTTTTGACCTCTTTCATCCCGTAGCCACCTATGAGTTGTGGGCAACCGATGTTTGCAAAGATCAATGCATTAGGAGCATTCTTCCTCACTATTTTGTACGTATATTGGAGCTCCGGCTTCTCTATTGCTGCACGTTGGCTGCCGACACCCATCGCCAGACCATTGTTCTCGGCACCTGTAGCTAGGATACCATTGATCTTCTCGGCTACATCAGTCCCACCAGTCATAGATTCTATGATTATAGGAGCTCTCATCTTCTTCCCAAAGAGATCGATAGAGAGGTCGATTTCAGCCCTATTGACTTCTGGGAGGGCCAGATGAACCATCTGGATATCGTCAAAACCAGATGACCTTACCGTGTTCACCTGTTCCTTTGTGGCAATCTCTATATGATCTGCCTTTCGTTTCTCAATCCCCGAGGTCAAAGGTAACAAGATTACCTCTATTGGCTAATAAAAAGTCTTCTCGCACAAAATTTTACAAACGGATGGAGAAATATATATAAGACAAAGATTCGTCTAAAAATTGTAATGGCTACTATCAAGCAGGAAGTACATCAGATTACTTTGACCGAGGCGGCTGCGTTAAAGGTCAAGGGACTAGCAGAGCAGGAAGGAAAGAAGGATTCTTCTCTTCGAGTGTATATCTCAGGAGGCGGATGTTCCGGATATTCTTATGGGTTAACGTTGGATGAAACTATTTCTTCGAACGATCTCGTGTTTGAAGAGCATGGTGTTAAGGTACTTGTAGATCCTGAGAGTATGAAGATGCTTAGTGGTTGTGTAGTAGATTATACCGAATCGCTAAATGCGACCGGTTTTACGGTCAACAACCCCAACGCAGAATCTAGTTGCGGATGCGGACACTCTTTTACTCCCAAAGAAGCATAGCATACGGATTCGACAACTAATCCGGATTTCCTGAACACTAGTTAGCCAGGGCTCTAAGCTTATTCAAATTTCCAACATCGGGACGGCGGTCATCTACTGGCGTCTCAAGTATCAAGGGGAGAGATCTGATCTCCTTCCTTTTCAGTAGGGCATGAAAGCCCTCTTCTCCGATCTGGCCCAATCCTAAATGTTCATGCCTATCCTTATGCCCTCCTAGTTCACCCTTGGAGTCATTAACATGGACTACCTTCAAATTATCGATCCCTACAGTATAATCAAATTTTTCTAAGGTTTCGGTTATCGTCTCATCTGTTCTTAGATCATAACCTGCCGCAAATGCATGACAGGTATCGAAGCAGACCCCAACCCTCTTGCTATCTATCATGTCCATTATCTCTCTAATTTGGTCGAAGGAGGATCCGACACTATTCTTGCTCCCAGCAGTATTTTCTAAAAGGATCATAACATCGTTGTCGGCTCTGTCTAATGCCTGTACGCAAATATTGGCCACGTTCCTCATTCCTCGCTCGACTCCAGATCCGAGATGGCTGCCTAGATGTGT
>JAPUIC010000104.1 GCA_027297425.1 Nitrososphaerota archaeon
TTTGGGAAATATCTTTTTAAGTTGTCGAGTCAGCTGAATATCACTTGCCTCTAGAGGTAGTATGTGGCGCCTGTGATGAAGTTCTGTATAAGGGTTCAGACTTTAAGAGTCCTCGTGAAGTGTTGAAGATGCTAGGTGGTAGATGTAACAAATGTGGCGAGGCGTTGAGCACGAGCGAGTTCAGTATAGATATTACTTCCACTGGGTCATGATCTAGAGCTACTAGGTAACTAGATTACCACTTCCCTTTACTGCGTTCTAAAGATATCTTACTGCAGCGTATCTTTCTTGCAGTTAATTACGACCGCCCCTCCCATCATCTTGGACAGGACATCAACCTCTAAGAAGACACTCTTCATCATCTCTGTGAGCTCACTATTGAGGGGCAACCGCTTATACGTAGTATATAGTGCTGCAAAAAGTCGACCCTTTCTTCCTACCGCGATAGTTGCCAATATTACTGCTAAATATCTCCAGTAGATACTTACAAAGAAGCGAGAAATGCTACCATTAGGCTTACCAAGGTCGACTACTGTCAGCCTACCTTCCCTCGTGAGGACACCGGATATCTCGTTAAGCGCTTCGTGGAGATCCCTAGCATCTCTTAGAGCATATCCCATGATAACAGAGTTGAATGTATTTTGACGGAATGGCATCATTTCGAAGAGTCCTCTAACATACAGGCAACGCTCACCAAGGAGCCTAGATTTAGAAACTTCTAACATTGGTTGAAGGGCGTCTAGCAGGATTATTTCCTTGACCTTAGGCACAAACTGAATAGTAAGTTCTGACATCCTTCCCAGACCGGAACCCGCGTCCAACACTAGATCCATCGGCCTTACCCCATTCTCTATGCCTTTCTTCCTATGTGGGATATCCAAGCCTAGGGATATCGCTCGATTAGCACGGTCATAGACATCGATGACCTCTCCTAAGACATCGATGACGCCCTGCCACTGTTCTCGAAGGCCTCCTGTTCTGGTCTTATCCAAGGTTCTAAAGAAAAATGCAAGTTCCTTACATCTTATATCTTCCTCTACATTTTCATAGGAAAGAGATATCTCAATCAATCTATGGAGGTGTTAGAATGCCTAGGAGATCAGTAGACCCGGATATCATCCTGAGAGATGCTTACAAGCTCAATCTCTACGAAGCTAAAGCGTACCGGGCCATAATAAGAGAACCACTCACACCGAAACAGGCCTCTTCTATTTCTGGGGTGCCGATGCCTAGAATATATGATATCCTAAAGAGCCTAAGCGAGAAAGGATTCGCAGAACGGATTGGGGATGGCTACCAGGGTTCACCGCCGGAAATCGCTCTGGATTTTAGGAGTGAGCAGCTTAGGAATCAATTTGCTGAAGAAGAAGGGAAGCGGGTTCAGGCGAAAGCGGATCTTTTTGAGGCATTATCATCGGGTGATGGACCTATTGAGACTACCCAAGAAGTAGTAATCTTAAGGGGTATAATGACTATAGTAAAGAAGTTCTCAGATATTTTTAGGGACTCAGATAATTCTATCTTAATGATTAGGAAGGGTATCGAAGCGAAGACACTCTTTCAATCATATATCAGCGAGATTCGAACTACAAACAAGAGCCTCAAGATCCTCATTCCGGATGAAGCCAGAATAACAAAAGAAGAGAAGGCCTTTTTCAAGGCCTCAGGAGTATCTGTAAGACGCTGTCCGTCTATAATCTTTGATCTTATGATCGCAGATCGAGATCTTATCATAGGTGTCCCCGACCCTTCGAGCTCAGAGGTGTTTCACTCTATCGCGTTATGGATTAGAAGTCCAAACTTTGCGAAGGCGCTAAGAGAGACGGTTCTCGATATCTGGAATGATTCTAAGAAATTATGATCTGACTCTGAAATGACCAGTTTTAGAACAGTTTAAAAATACTGTTAAATACTCGTGGATAGTCGGTTCAAAGATTATGGCGAGTGAGTTACCACAGATTAACTTCCTTTCGAATCCTCGAAATGTGAAGTTGATAGTAATCGGGGTAGTTGCTCTCTTTTTGGTCTTCGCTATTGGCGGCTCGTTCGTCTTCTTCTATCTGAATGTTCTAGAGTTTGGCGACGTATACGTACGACCTATCTATTTTGAAGTCATCGGTGGGTTAGTTCTTAGTACGATAGCACTCTTTAGGCTAGACATCCTTCATAGAAGATCGCTTACCTGGTGGATCATGCGACTGGGAATCCGTCTCATCCGCGAAAAGGGTTTGGTAGAACAGATGCCCCTTGACTACTTGGACTTTAAGCAGTTCAAGATGGGTGTGATGGGTTTTATCGCCTGGCAGTTTACTAAGCTGTTTGTAGGTGTACTATTCTTCGGCAATCTTCTATTCGGAATGGCTCTCCTCGGGATGTCGAAAGGCTGGGAAGCTAACCTAGGAAGCCTCTGGGCTATCTTTAAGCTACCCTTCCAGCAGATAGCTCTAGATCCAACTATCACTCAGACCACGGTTATTCCGATGATCCCAGCCTTAATGCTGGTTGTTACCCCATTACTGGGTGCATTTGCGATTAGACTGATCTTACTGTTCGGAATTACAGAAATTGCAAGGATAGTTACGCCGACCCCTGATGAGATTACCGGGGAAAAGATGAATATAGGCTGGAGGGTCCCGATAATTGAGCTAATAATAGGAGTCGCGTTGTTATGGGCCATGTTCAATACGTTCTTCATTTCGTTTATTGATTTCAATACTAAATTTGCTATCATAGGTCTAGGTATCGCCGGTACCTTCTTCATAGTCTTCTCGTTACTCGATCGGAAGAGGCTTGCCTTCGCTAGGTTGGCTCAGAAGAGGTTCACTCTGCAGTTTGCGGCCATAGTGATAGTTGCTCTACTGATCGGATCAACAATGGTAGTACAGAGTAGCATCGCAGATGCACGAAAGATCGAATATCTGGGGCCTTACACGACCCAAGAGATAGCAGTGAATGGATTCTTTGCACAATTAGATGAGGTTGAAGTAGTACCATATGAATTCAGAACGACACCAATCGCTCGGAGTGAAATTAATAGTGAAGTAGAAGATAACATAGAGCTTCTTGAGAAGGTACGTCTCTGGGATTGGTCTGCTGCCTTTGCGAAGCTTAAACCTGAGATAGGCCTTATTCCATTTGTAGACTTCCGCGATTCGGATATCATTAGGTTCAACGGTACCCTCTTTTGGAGTGCTTCTATGAAGCCCATTCTACCCTCATCGGTAAGAGCAGATGATGCTTGGTTTAATCAACATCTAGTCTATACTCATGTACCGAACGGATTTCTCCTTCTTAACGGACAAGAAGGCACGATCGTCGACTCTTCTGAGCACTTTGACCAAAGACGGATCTACTATGGTGAAGGAGGCCTCCTAGAAGAGACCTGGATGGCTTATCCTACAGATAGGGTGAAAAGTGATGAGCTCGGAGGCTTTACCTACGATGGAGGGGGTGGACTAACTGTTCCTCCACCATTAAGTTGGTTCTTCGATTCGAACTTCTTCTTTGCGTTCAGGGATACAGATGTTCAACTTCTTCGATTTAGAGACGTCCACGACAGGATGACACTCTTATTCCCGTTCCTCGCTAACTTTCTTGAGGGAACCCGAGGACAGGGTGATATCGATATGATCCCTGTCAGGGACAATAGTGGAAACACGTTTTGGCTCTACCCACTGATAGTAGAACTTGATGGTAACCGAGTTCCTTGGAGCAGCGGAAATAAACTGATGAGGCTGATGGGATATTCCATCATCGATATCTTTACTGGAGAGATGCGTATCCTTCTCATAGGGGATGACTTCTTCACTTCCCTATTCGAAACGACATATGCCGATGTAGATGGAATCGAGATAATCCGAGAGACACCGGACTGGCTGAAGGACCAGCTGAAGTATCCAGAGCAACTCTTCTTTTGGAGAGTATCGATGTTCAATTTCTACCATGTCGAAGATGCGGAGATCTTCATTAACGCTCGAGAGTTCTTTGAGATCCCTCAGGGTCTAGAAACGTTCTATATCTTCGCGGAGCCTCCTGGCTTTGAAGAGCCTACATACATGGGCTTACTCTCACTGGAACTGAGAGGATCTGGAGGACGTAACTTGGCAGGGTATATGACGGTTGGTAACGAGTTCGACCAATTTGGTGATCTGAGGTTTTATGCTGTTCCTTTAGACTCTGAAACGAAGTTACTTGGACCAAGTGCTGTAGTAGAGGCTCTTGAGAAAGACTCACAATTCCGACAGTTGAGGACCCTCCTTAGAGAACCACGGTTGGGTGACAATATCCTTTACAGGGTAGGATCTCATGATGTCTACTTCATCCCCATATATACTGCTGGAGAAGGCGGAGTAGTAGCAGAATTGGCTGCGGTAGCAGCTGTTGGTGCCCTCTTCACCGGAGAAATAAATATCGGGTTATCATTATCTGCATTGACCGCGGAAGATGCGTTCAGGGCTTATCTAGCCCAAACTACTGGCCTTAAAGCCGCTCCTATTGAGATAGTGGTCGAGACTGAGGAGCAGAAGAGCAAATTCGAACAGGTCCTCGACATGTTCAACACTAGAAATGTTACTGTTGTTAATGTTGATGCCGTCAATCCTAACCTAACCTTCTTGGAAGGAAATCTAACTTTCAACTCTCAAGAGGATTTCTCTAATATAGAGGAAATAATATTTCAATTCGTAGAGGAGCGCGTAGATGGTGAGACTGTATTGATGTGGGTACAGGATCAGAGGTTCTTCTTTGGAGCCGTAACAAGTGTGAATGGCGTAGTTGAACTACATTACTTGGTCATCACTTTTGGCCAAGATTAAATTAAAGATATTAAGCCCTATAACGTAATTTAATGTAGGTTAATGCAGGATGGATTTTAAAGGAATGCGCGGAAAACCAAGAAATGAAGCTCCCAGCAATATAATGTTGGCCGTTTTGATTATTGGTGTAATTGTTATTGGTGTAATTCTCATGCTCCTAGTTCGAGTGCAGCGTGGACTTCTTGGGATTATATTGGCCGCACTTGCTTCCGGTTTGCTAATCTACTGGCTACGCGAAGTCAGGAGTATAGTCAAACAGGAGTTTTCTAGTGATGGGGTTAACAGATCCAAGCCCGAATGGAACTATGACCTAATGGAGATGAAAGATGAGGTTACTCTTGTAGCTGATGTTCCAGGACCAGAAGAAGAAATTAAGGTTCAATTAGAAGGTGAAAAGTTGGAGATACGAGGAGGCAATAACTTCTCCAAGACTGTAAAGCTTCCGAAGATCCTTAACATCCTGAATACTAATTACCTTAATGGCGTTTTAGAAGTTAAGCTGAAGCGAGATGTTTCTAAAAAATAATTAGTTATTCAATAGAATAGCTTAGGCGAACGGCTCTAACCACGTTTCATCACAGTCCAGGCAGACCCTCTTACCTACAAGTGATATTGATCCTCCCATATTCTCAATGGGTACTAATCTGTACGCAGCACCATCACATTTTGGACATCGGTTCATTAGATTGTTTAGAGTAGAGTGATTAAGCAAATAATGAACAAGGGAAAAAAATTACAACGAATTTGTCAAATTGTCTTACTGCTCTCTAGATTCAGTTGGTGGGAAAGTAGAGTGATTGAGACGTTCTATTTCGTTCTATCACGTTCCCGACCGTTCTTAACCATTCCAGACCGTTCTAGACGTTCTATTATGACAGGAGTCACCATTCATTATTCTCAGCAAGGAGTAATGAATAGACGGATAACATAGTTCAAATTATCGTTGAACTAGATTAGAGATTCCAATGAATAACTATTTGCATCCTATGATATCTGGGAGCCTAAATAGTAGCGGGCCCGGTGGGATTCGAACCCACGATTTCCGGCTCTCTCAGACTTAGCCATCGGAGGCTTACGCGATCACTCAGCGCCCTGATCCGTGCTAGGCCACGAGCCCAAATGGATAATCAACCCTTTGGTTCTTAAATTCTACTCAACTGCGAAAACCCATTACTGACGATGATGAACGAGCATAAATGCTTAAGAACTCATAATTCTAGTGAATAATAGCGGATGTTACTATCTATCACCGATAATGCTGCCTTACATGCCAAAGATCTTCTTCAGAAAGCTGGTAGTCTAGATGGCACCCTGCGGCTGAGGATAATTGCTGGAGGATGCGCAGGCCTCCAATACAAGATCGATGTTGCGGATCCTACTCCCAGGGAGAAGGACGTCGTTGTCGATAATAACGGTATAAAATTATTCGTGGATGAAAAGAGTGCAATGTTTGTAACTGGATCAACCCTAGACTTTATCGATACCATGATCCCATTCCAGGGAGGGTTTAAGGTCATAAACTCCAAGCTAAAATCTACATGTTCCTGTGGACACTCGTTTGCCCTTCCGTAGTGTCATGGACGCAGATAATATTTTCAATTACCCCAAAGAGGGTTAACGCTTATATATTTCGCTTAGTCGCGAAAATAGGATACCTTAATGCCAATAGATCCAAATTTTCAGACTACTAGACAACTAATCGAGGACCACGGAGAGCATAAAGTCTACGGACCTGCTGAACCTCCACTAAAGTTTGGAATTCACGGTGCCGTTGTTGCAGTCGACTTTGAAGTATGCATAGCTGACGGTGTCTGTATAGATGTATGTCCAGTAGATGTCTTTGAGTGGATGGAGACACCGGGTTGTATGTCTCCTAATGAAAGTGGGCAAGCTGCACTAGAAGAGAAGAAGGCAGATCCGGTAAGAGAATCAGACTGTATATTTTGTATGGCCTGTGAAGTACAGTGCCCTACTCAGGCAATAAAGATCATTCAACCTTAGATTTATCTTCCGTCTGCAAAAACTTATTCGATGGGTCTAGACTGGCTCACCTAGAAATTTGAGTTCCATCCTTAAGGTAGGACTACACATTTCAATATCCGGTTCAATAGATAGAGCTGTAGACAGGGCCGCTGAAATTGGATGCACCGCCTTCCAGATATTCACTAGAAATCCTAGGGGTTGGAACTACTCTCCTCTTACGACCCAGGAAGCAGAATCATATGTAACAAAATCAAAGAAGTTCGATCTGCTATCGGTCACTCATATGCCATACTTACCAAATCTTGCATCACCATTAGCTGATACCCAAAAGAAGTCTCTAGATTCGTTAGCAGGTGAGCTCGGGCGTTGCGGAATCTTGGAGATACCTTACCTAGTTACACATCTAGGCAGCCATCTCGGATCTGGAGTCGAGCGAGGAATGAGGAACGTGGCTAATATTTGCGTACAGGCATTAGACAGAGCCGATAACAATGTCATGATCCTTTTAGAAAATACTGCCGGGAGCAAGAATAGTGTCGGATCCTCCTTCGACCAGATTAGAGCAATAATGGACATGATAGATAGCAAGAGGGTCGGGGTCTGCTTCGATACCTGTCATGCATTTGCGGCAGGTTATGATCTAAGAACAGAGGAGACGGTAACCGGAACCTTAGAAAAATTTGACTCTTTGGTAGGGATCGATAATTTGAAGGTAGTACATGTTAATGATTCCAAGGGTGAATTAGGAGGGCATAAGGATAGGCATGAACATTTAGGAATGGGCCAGATCGGAGAAGCGGGCTTTCATGCCCTCCTGAACAAGAAGGAGATCAGATCTCTCCCCTTGATACTCGAGACGCCAGTAGATGACCGCCGTCCCGATGTTGGAAATCTGAATAAGCTTAGAGCCCTGGCTAACTAGTATTCAGAAAAAT
>JAPUIC010000105.1 GCA_027297425.1 Nitrososphaerota archaeon
AATACTGCTCAGGATACCCCAATGGAATAATTGTTAATAGATATTTGTTCGTGGGTAATCCAAGCATCTTAGAGATCTTAGGCCTGTCTAAACCGGCTACCCAACACGAACCTACACCTTCATTCCATGCGGCTAACATCATATTTTGGACACAGCGGCCGCAGTCTATTTCATGAAATGTATTCGTGCGATCGGTTGCGATAGCGATTGCTGCAGGTACATTTTCGATGAATTGACCTGTAGGGGATAATTGAGCAATCCGCTTCAAGAGGGTTTTGTCACGTATCAAAATGAAACTCCAAGGTTGTTTGTTCATGGCTGAGCCTGAAAGCCGGCCAGCTTCTATAATCTTCATAAGGACGGGTAATGTTATCTCTGAGTCAGTATATTTCCTAACGTCTCTCTTTTTTCGTATACATTCAAGTGTATCCATGTATCATACTTCACCTATGGTCATGCATAAGCACTTCGGTAGACACCTATACTACACCTAGTAAAACAAGAAAACTATAGCTTACCATCGCAATAGTTCCCGTAATTGGAATTGTGAGTATCCATGACGAGACAATATTTCTTGTTACACCCCATCTCACAGACGTCCGTCCTCTTGTAGAACCGACACCTATGATGGACCCGGCTATCACATGAGTAGAACTAACTGGAATACCCAAAAAAGTCATTGTGAATAACACTACACTCCCCACTGTCTCAGCAGAGAACCCGTGAACCGTTGTCAGTCTAGTAATTCGGACACCCATTGTCTTGATGACCTTCCAGCCCCCTAAGAGAGTCCCCAGTGCAATGACAGAATAACTCAGTAAGATTACCCATAGCGGAATATAAAATGTCGTTCCTAGATAACCGGTAGTGAAGAGAAGAACGGTGATAATGCCTATGGTTTTCTGCGCGTCGTTACCTCCGTGACCTATACTATATGCAGCAGCGGATATCAACTGGAGTCTACCGAAGACCTTCGTGAGCTTAACCGGGGATACTTTTGCAACTTTTCTCGATATGAGAGCCATGAAAAGAAAACCTAGGATAACGCCCAAAACTGGAGAGACGACCATGAACAAGAGAATTTTGTATAACCCAGAGGTTATGACTACACTAAATCCTGCAGTTGCTACTCCAGCACCGACCAAACCACCGATCAGAGCATGAGAGATGCTGATTGGCATTCCATACATGGTAGCCAAAGCAGCCCATATAATTGCACCAATAAGAGCGGCAAGTATCGTATATTCATTAATCACATTCGCGTTGACGATGCCTGTACCAATAGTTTCAGCGACTTTTACTCCAAAGATTAGAAGGGCAAACATATTGAAGAAGGCAGCCCAACTAACAGCCTGAAGGGGCGAAAGAACACGAGTAGAGACTACAGTCGCTATAGAATTGGCTGCATCGTTCATCCCATTTAGAAGGTCAAATATCAGCGCTACGATTATTATCCCGATGACCAGTTCGATCATTGTGGATCCTTGTGATAGGTAATCTTAAGTCCTGTTCTCCGGCTACCCACAGTCAAACCACGTAAGGTCATATTAAAAAAAGTTCGATCTTCTAGTGATAAAGAATAGAGACCTTTTTTTGTCATAGTTTGTAACGCCCGCGGTAGAGCTTGGCGGAGAATTTCATCATTTCTCAGGGGAATGGGATAAGTGTGCAATACAATGGGAAGAAGATTGTTCTCGATCCGTCATCTTCAGTAGATGCTGATGTAATCTTCATTTCCCATGCACATATGGACCATATGCACAGACCTAAACAGAATTCAGTCGTACTAACATCTCATGAAACGGCGTATCTAGCTGCTCAGAGAGATAACGAACTAGGAGCTGTAGAAACTGAGCTAGAAGGGTACGAGATGATTGATTCAGGACACATCCTAGGTTCTAGAGGACTATTGATCGAGAATGAGCTATACTACACAGGAGATATCGCCGGTAGACCCAGGGGATTCCTTCCAAGAGGGAAGCCAGTGAAGTGCAAAACGTTGATCCTCGAGTCCACATTTGGTGAGGAAGAGTACCGGTTTCCTCCGATCGCGATAGTACAAGATAGGGTAAACAAACTCATAGCAGACCTCTTTTCCAGAGGGATTCCCGTACTATTGATGGGATACGCCCTCGGTAAGGCTCAGATCGTCTCATATCTTTTTTCATCTTGGCAGCCCATGTATTCTCATGAAGCTGTCTTCAAGATGAATGGAGCTTATCGAACTCTTAATGTGGACTTGAAGGGTGAATCGATTGAGATCTCGAAAGCAGAAGAAGAAGGTTTACTGAAGCGAATGCCATGGGTAATGGTCGCACCTATGAGTAGCGGGAGATCTAAATTTGTAAAGAGCTTAAAGGAGAAATATGGAGTCGTGACCATTGGATTCAGTGGTTGGGCAGTAAACGAGAGTTACAAGCACTCGAGGGCATTAGACTACGCATTTCCAATAAGTGACCATTGTGATTTTTACGAATTGGTATCGTTCGTCAAGGAGTGTGCGCCTGAAAAAGTGTATACGTTTCATGGTTCAGCTGTCTCGCTAGCAGAACACCTGAGGGAGATAGGATTTGATGCTGAACCTCTGCTCGGTGCGCAAAAGTCCTTGAAAAGTTTCATCTAAGGTGGAGAGGCTGCCAGTTAGAAGGAGTACACGTTCAAACAGAAAAAATGACGTACTAAATACGCTAGATCCAGTGGTCGGTGAATGGTTCTCTAGGTTCAAAGAGGCGACGCCCCCTCAAAAATATGCAATACCGTTGATACAAGCTAAGAAGAATGTCCTCATAGCATCCCCTACAGGCTCGGGCAAGACACTTGCAGCATTTCTAAGCGTGCTGGATGAACTGGTGAAGCTCGGGAAGAAGGGTGACCTAGAAGAACGAATTTACTGTCTATACGTATCACCTTTGAGGGCACTTAGTTATGACATCTACAAAAATCTCGTAAACCCGCTTGAGGAGATGACAACTCTTGCCAAGTCTCGAAATATTGAGATGCCCGAAATCAAGGTTGGTATAAGGACTGGAGATACTAGTCAGTCGGAAAGGTCCAAAATGCTCAGGAAGCCACCACACATACTCATCACTACCCCTGAAAGTCTGGCGATCATACTCTGTGCTCCAAAATTCAGAGAGCATCTGAAGAAGATCAAATGGGTCATTATAGACGAGATCCACGAGGTTTGTAGCTCCAAGAGAGGACTCCACCTGAGCCTTAGCTTAGAGCGACTTCACGACTTTTGCAATGGTTCATTTGCTCGAATAGGTCTCTCAGCTACGATACACCCTCTCAAGGAGGTAGCATTATTCCTAGTGGGCATGAACAAGAAAAAGGGACGGAATGTCGAGATAATCGACGAGAGATTTGTCAAGGCCACGGAGTTGACGGTTACCTCACCGGTTTCGGATTTGGTCCACTCCTCCTCTAGGTCAGCGAGTTCCAAAATGTACAGTAACCTGAAAGAATTGGTGAAGTCGAACAGGACTACCCTGATCTTTACCAATACTCGTTCTGGGACGGAGAGAGTAGCCTATCAGCTCTCCAAGATGAATATAGTTGATGCCGACGAACTTGCGGCTCACCATAGCTCGCTCTCAAGGGATAGTCGGAGAGAGGTAGAAGACAAACTCAAGGAGGGACGGATGCGCGCCGTAGTTACATCAACTTCGCTTGAGCTAGGAATAGACATAGGAAGCATAGACGTTGTTGCTCAAGTCGGCTCACCGAAATCGATCTCCAGATGCCTGCAACGAGTGGGAAGATCGGGGCATGCTCTCGATCGAGTGTCTAAAGGGGTACTTATCGCCATGGATCGTGATGACCTTGTAGAAGATGCGGTCATTGCTAGAGAAGCCATGAGGGGAGAGCTAGATCGGGTATACATTCCAGGTGCAGCGCTGGACGTTCTATCTCAACACGTAGTGGGAATGGCGGTTGAGAGGATATGGACGGTCAAGGAAGCCTTCGACGTGGTAAAGAGCGCATATCCCTATCGAAATTTGACAAAGAGACAGTTCGGAAATGTGATCAAGTATCTTAGCGGGGGTTACGAAGACCTAGAAAATTACAGAGTCTATGGAAAGATCTGGTATGATGCGTCTACTGATTCCTTTGGTAGACGGGGATTTATGTTGAGGGTAATTTATGCTACAAATATCGGAACGATCCCCGATGAAGTAGCAGTCAGAGTTTATACTGGCGAGAAGAAATGGGTAGGCCAGATAGAGGAAGAGTTCCTGGAACGACTCACAAAAGGGGACATCTTCGTACTCGGAGGTAGAACTTACGAATTCCTGTACGTCAAAGAGTTTAACGCTTTCGTAAAGCCGGCCTATAAGGGAAAACCTACAGTTCCCAGTTGGTACAGCGAGATGCTTCCTCTGAGTTTCGATCTCGGTGAGGCTATTGGTCGATTTAGGAATTCTATTTTTGAGAAGATAAAGAGTGGGCGTCCAGCCAGAGAGATCTGTGAGTTCATTTCAAAAGATGCTTCTTGCACATCGAATGGAGCGAAGGCTATTTACGGCTATATCAAGGCAGAAAATGACTTTTTTAATTACCTAGGAGTAACAGATCGTCCGAATAATACGAAGATAATTATCCAGAGTTACATCGACCGAGGAAGCAAACAGAACCTGATCTTCAACTGTGTCTTTGGTAGACGAGTTCACGATGCTCTATCTAGGGCATATGCGCATATTCTCTCGGTCAAGTTCAAGTGCAACGTCATCGTAACTGTCGGAGATACAGGCTTTGTTGTTACCCTTCCTAAAGGAAAGAGGGTAGAACCAATCTTATTGCTAGATTCACTAACATCTCAGAATATCAAGAGAGTCCTCATAACCGCAGTAAAGAAGACAGAGATGGTAAGACGTCGATTCAGGCACTGCGCAGGCAGAGCTCTGATGATACTAAGAAATTACAAAGGACATAGAATACGAGTGGCAAAACAGCAGATGAATTCGCAACTCCTGATCACAATGTGTGAAAAACTGGACGGGTTTCCCGTCCTAGAGGAGACATATAGAGAAGTAACTGAAGACCTTATGGATATTCAGAATGCTAAATCTATACTTATGGACGTCGAGTCGGGGAAGAGAAGCTTCGTAATCTGTCCAGAAGCTAGAATACCATCCCCCTTCAGTCACGATCTCATACTGTCTGGCTATAGCGATGTAATCTTGATGACGGATAAGAAAGAACTCCTCAAAAATCTGTACGACACGGTATTAGCTAAGGTAAGGAAAGGGGGAGTCCGTGGTAAAAAAAAGTAAAACATCATTAATCAAACTTCAGAAAGGACTATCCATCGTTTCGCCTTGGCCTGCGGTCTATATCGAGAATGAGGATACGCTAGTAGTAGCAGATCTCCATCTAGGCTTAGAAGATGATCTCCAATCTAAGGGGTTATACCTTCCGAGCTCGACTTTCCCCACAATACTCGAGAACATTATTACACCGGTAACAGACCTATCATGCAAGAAGATAGTTCTATTAGGTGATATCAAACACGAATTTGGACGACCGAACGAAGCAGAATGGTGGGGTGTTAGGAGACTCATCAAGAAACTCTCAGAAATGAACTGCGAACCATCTATAATTCGAGGCAATCATGATAATTACATCGTTTACCTCTCAAAAGAGTTGGGTGTAGCCACATACGATAGATCATTAACAGTTGATGATTACTTGCTCTTTCATGGTCATTTGGCGCTAAATCAGGCGGAGGCCAATACGCATAATATCATAATGGGTCATGAACACCCGAGCATACAGATTAGAGATACCTTGGGAGTAAAGCATCGGTACAAAGCATTCCTTCATGGTGACATAGGAGATAAGACGTTCACCATTTTACCGTCAGTATCTCCACTTACTCTGGGTTCTGATGTTAACATCATGCCCTATTCCGAGATGTTATCGCCGATCCTTAGAGGGGAAAACCTTGACAAGGTCACACCCTATGCTCTGGACATAGGTTCGGCCATACAAAAATTTCCTAATTTAGGTGAGTTGCGTGGTATCTAATACTAGTAGTGTCGATATTCAAATTCAAATAGGATACAGACTAA
>JAPUIC010000106.1 GCA_027297425.1 Nitrososphaerota archaeon
TATCACTCATTTTCCTTACCTGAAGGGTTACCTGAAGGGTCGTAACGTTTACCTGAAGGGGCCTCAGGTAATTTTGAACTTCAAACAGGTTTTGAATCTTCTACTAGCAATAAAAGCGGTTCGAATTCGCCACGATTAACACGAAATTACAATTTCGTTTTAGGCGATGAGGAATGGTATTAGGGCTAAGGGGTGTATTTGGTCTAACCCGCTAGCTCAGGAGCCATCTCTAGGGGAGGATCACAGTTAGAATCGTTCCTAGCCTGGATCGCAATCTCAAAGAGTTTCCTTTTTTTCTGGTTTAGTTTTCATGATCATACCTTCAGAAAAGGAATCTTATTTGGTCCGTATTTCTTTAATGTGTAAGAAGTCCACGTTAATGTGTAAGAAATCCGCTTTTAATGTGTAGGAAATCATACTCAGTTAGTCTTTACTGAAAAAGCCCCTTTGCTTCCTTTGGGAGATAGTTTTTCAGGATTATCTGGTCTACTCCGGGTATTTTGGCAGTCTCAAACCTGTCCCAGGGTATGGACAAAGTTGCAGTTGCGTCGATCCCTATTTTGGAGGTAGTACGTTTGGCTTGATTGCTAGAAGGGTCCAGGCTGGAACCTTTAGCACCTTGTATAACAACGAGTCCGTCATCTGCCTGGAATCTCGTGGCTAAGGCGAATTCAATTGCATTCGGATCGGAGATATCAATGTCGTGATCGACGACATAGACTATCTTGAGAGATGGGTGAGCCGTAAGGGCTGATAAAATTGCGTTCTTAGGTTCCCCATCGTACTTCTTCTTCATCTTAATGACGGCTACGAGCCAGTTACAGCCTCCTTCAGTTAGGCGAACGTCCTCAACAGACGGAACAGTATTCCTAACCCCAGCTAAGATCTTACTCTCTACAGGAACAGACATGATAAACCGGTGTTCACGGCTTGCAGGTAAGATATCATGATAGATGGGGTGCTTTCTCTGCAGTATCTTTCTTACAGTGATGACAGGCTGTAGCCGTTTATAGTCATACGTAGCAAGCATTTCGGTCATATATTCTTCTTCTAACTGCTCTGGATCTAACGTTCCTAACAAAACCATCTCGGCATGAGACGGTACTACTAGATTGGACCCTGGACATTTGACTATCGAAAGAGGTCCACCCATCAAGCCACTAGCGATCTGCATTTCGTCGGTTCCCAGAGGTGCCTGATACGCAGCTGCCATCAGTATAGCTGGATGAACACCTATAGCAATTGCCACATCCAATTCGGTCCCTGTGTTTTTTGCGGTCTGAATGCAGTTATCCAGATGCCGCCCTTCTACGGCGCGTACTACGAGGCGTTTATTGTCTAGAACGCATAGTCTATGGACAGATCCATTTTGATAATTACTTTTTGGATTTCTAGCAAATATTATGCTTGACGTAATGTATGGACCTGCATCTTTTTCGAAGTGGAGTGGGATCGGTAGATCCGATAATTTTACGTTCCCTATCTTCTCTAGTACGGGTCCATCTTTGGTTAATTGTGGTTTCGCACCTAGATGCGCCTGAGCATATCGTTCGTGGATCGATTCAAAGCTAGTATTCAGGGCTAGTCCTACTCGCTCCCTAGAGCCACATAGTCCAGAAACTACAGCCATACTGGAACCATCGATATTTTCGAAAAGAACTGCAGGAGCCCCTTCCAATCTTTTTTCCAGACCAGCCAACTCGTACTTCAATGAAACTTTCTTTTGTATACGAATGAGCTCGCCTCTTTCTTCTAGTTGTAGCAGGAATGACCGCAGATCTTTAACCGGTTCACGTTTCATGTAATTATTTCACTCTCTCTGAAATGATATTCCTGAGTTGGTCCACCATCTCCTTTAAGTCACCACCCAGAAGCTCCTTTTCGGCAAAATAAGAGACCATCAAAATCCCGCTAGTAACAGTAGTTAAGGCCTCTGTCAAAATATCGGCGATCGGGGACTCGTTAAGACGTCCAGGAATGATTGGTGAAGGGCGTGAAGTAGAACTTTCGCCTTTTAGTGAAAGTGAAATAGACCCTAGCCTAGACGCCTCGCCTTCTGAGACGACCGCAATACATCCGTTCGAAAACATCATAACCTCGAGAACGAAATTTCTCCCACTAATGGTTATTTGTTTTGATGATGCTCGATTCAACAGCCCTTGTATCAGTCGCACGCTATATATATTCTGAACCACCTGAAAACAGGTCTAAGCTAGATACAAAATGAGATGTAAAGCTATTTATGTCTCAGTTCAGTCGGGTGGCAAGACCTAGCGGTTATCTGGAGAAATATAGAATGCCAAGAAGTAAAGGGTTTAGAAGGGGCACACGCTCCTTGTTAACGAGCAGGAAGAGAAGCAGAGGACTCTCTAGATTCATGAGGGAATACAAAGTAGATGACAAAGTTGTGATACAGATCGATCCTTCACAGCATAAGGGCATGCCCCATAGGCGGTTTCATGGGAGGGTCGGTACTATTATTAGGGTAAATATTAGATCTCTAGTAGTAACAATGCTCATGGGTTCAAAACTTAAGACGGTCATAGCCAGATTGGAACACGTAAAACCACACAAGGTATGATATTCTTGTTAGCAGGTAAAGAAAAAAAGACTGTATTAACAATCCCCGAAGTTAAGGAAATTTTAGAGAAGGTAGATCCCGAAGATTTAGACCAGCTTCAGAAGAGAACGTTGGATTATTTGATGAAGTTCTCAAAGATACCCGCAGATGATGCGCGGAAGATAAGAAAGGCCCTAGTCTCAGACTGTGGGCTGACGGAAGAGGAGTCCTGCGAATTAATTAATTCTATGCCATCGTCGATCGAGGAGCTCCGACTATTCACGTCAGGATGGAAGAAGCTTATACTTACGGAGACAGCCGAAAAGATCCTGAAATTACTCTCTCGAAAATAAGACTTTTAGAGCGGGAGTTCCGGCCTTTTTCGTTCCTTGTAGGCTGCAACGAGGATGAGAGCGACCATTAGGGCCAGTGGGATTCCGAATATATAGAAGAAGGTAGCGAGTAGAAATAAGGGGGAATTCGTTATGAAGACATCAGTACTGAAGACGACGATGTCACCCAACTTGTTCGATGTTACAACAGTAAGATCATGTCGGCCATCGCCAAAGTCGGCGGTAACGAGTTCTATATTCGACTGGCCGGTAATATCTAGCGTCTTGTCGCCAATGCTTAGGGTCGTCCGCTGAACACCATAACCAGCAACCTCGATTACAATAGGCGCCTCTCTTAGAAGTATGATATTGTCAGCAAGTCGCACCGAATTCGGACCCT
>JAPUIC010000107.1 GCA_027297425.1 Nitrososphaerota archaeon
TCAAGGTCAGCGCTGTCCCAAAGTAAATCACATTTACTATCATCACCAACCCAAATGGCCTCACCGTTAGCCTTTAGGCCAGAATATTCACCCTCTACGTCTATCAACATAAATGGAAGATGGATTTTCATGAGTTCTTCACAAATTACGCCTAGAGCGTAGCTTTTACCACTCCCACTTGCTCCAACTAAACACGTTCTACCGGTTACAATTACCTGGGGATCAACATGGAACGGAGTATCTCCCAACCAGCCGAGGTGAAGTGACGCTAGTCTGTTCTTAGGAACCTCATCTACTGGTTTATGAAACGGAATATCGTCAGCGTAGTCAAATTGATTGGGATCCTTCTTCTTCACAAGGACCTTTGTGCGAATAACATTTCCATCGGTAAGCATCCCATATGATGCACCTATTGTTGCTGCAAGATAACTTTGGAGCTGTTTCTCAGCCCTGATGTAATCTGCATTGGGTAAATCTCTTGCTTTAGTCTCAATGAGTAGGAAATTCTTGTTTCCATCGGTCTTGATCCCGATGTCAGCTCGCTTCTCCGTACTACCAATCTGCACCGGCTCTTCTATTACGATTCTTCGACCGATCCATTCTTGCGGATATCCGTATGTGGTTATCAATTCCTTAATAGCCCATTGCCTTACGTATTCTTCAATCTGTTTTTCATCCATCTCAGGATGGGTGCTGGCTCTCCTTTGCGCATTCAGTACCTCAGCATTTTCAGTAAATAACCACTCATTGGGCTCGATCCGGTAATACGGCCGAATCTTCATACCTCGATATGAACCCAGCAAGATGTATAAGAGTTAATTGGAAAATGTGCTTTGGAGGGTAAAGAGCCTGTTAACACGATGTTTCCGCTAGTTTGACAGTACTTGGCCCTACTTTCTACCAACAATCTTCATATGCTTGGCTTTATCACTATAATTATACTTGGCTGCAGAAATCCAAATTCCAGTTGCGATAGTAGCGGGTATATTGTCTTTCTTTTCACCCTGTGTGCTCCCATTAATTCCTGGTTATCTAGCACACATCTCGGGTTCAAGTTTGAAAGATCTCCATCAGTCGAAGGCAGTATTACAAAGAAAGATCTTCCTTAACTCTATATTTTTTGTTACAGGCTTTTCATCTATATTCATTGTCTTGGGTATGTTCCTTGCAGGTGTTTTTGGCGAAATTCCCCCTTCGCAATCGATATTAATAAATCGGATAGGGGGTATCATAATTATTGTATTTGGATTGTATAATCTGGGTATACTTCATTTACCATATTTAGAGCGAACTGTAAAAGTGGAATCGAAATCTAAAAACCCTGGTTATCTAAACTCTGTAGTACTTGGCGCTTCGTTTGGTGCTGGTTGGACTCCATGCTTTGGCCCCATTCTTGCAAGCATACTGGTAGTTGCTGGTGCTTCAGGTTCAGTCTATTTAGGAGGAGTCCTATTAGGTTCTTATTCGGTCGGACTTGCTATCCCATTCATTATAACAGGAGCTTTTACTAGTCAAGTTTCAACTATAATTTCAAAGCATAGGTCTAAATTCGCTCTATTCACACAATTATCAGGTATATTATTGATAGCATTAGGCATAATTGTATTCACAAATAGCTTTGTAAGGGTCCTGGCCTTTTTGAACCTACCACCACTATGAGAGAATGAATCGTAGAGAATGAAATCAAGTACAAAAAAAACAGCGGCACTAGTTATCGCTGTTGTGATAATCGGGCTTTCTATTCTAGCGATCGAAAATCCATTTGGAACTTCTGTAGTAGGCGGGGATCAAATAGATTCCTCTATCCCTGTGGGAACTGCTAAAGGACAGAGAGCGCCGAACTTCTCCTTGGACACTCTAGACGACAACAAAGTAACCTTAGCGGAGCTTAGAGGTCTTCCAGTTGTGGTTAACTTTTGGGCAACGTGGTGTCCTTTCTGTATCGCAGAGCTACCTGACCTAGAAGCGAGTAGTATAGAATTCAAAGGGAAAGCTACCTTCATCACGATAAATAGAGCCGAGTCTATCGATAAACAGAGAACTTTCTTGAATGACCTTGGGGATGAGTTTACCTTCGTATTTGCTCTAGACCCAAGGGATGACGTGGCAGAGGCATATGGTGTAAGGGTGATGCCTACAACTTTCATACTAGACAGTAATGGTGTCATAGTAGTCAAGAAACTGGGACAGATTTCAAGACAGGAGCTTACCGATGGCATAGCCATTGCTTCCGGAACAAAACCTAGTTCTAGTTCTGAAAGGACGGATGTACTGTTAACTGGAGAGAGGCCGAGCATAGACATTTACGATCTAGCGTCGGTTCTAGAAGCTAGTAACGGTGATGTAATTGGCGTTAGAGGGGAAAGGCTCCAGACATCTAGCAAGGGAGGGACACCGACAAAGCATCTAATACCACTCGGTGACATATTGTCTGGAGGGCCACCACCTGATGGAATACCTTCTATAGATGATCCTAAGTTCATTACCGCTACAGAGGCTAGCTCTTGGCTGGCGGATGATGAATTTGTACTTGGAGTTGAGTATAACGGGATTATCAGAGCATACCCACATCTAATCTTAGTGGCCCACGAAATCGTTAATGATGACTTTAATGGAAAACCTCTACTGGTGACATATTGTCCATTATGTTTCACCGGAGTGGCTTATGTCCCAACTATAGACGGTGAGGGGGTTGAATTTGGAACATCCGGGAAACTTTACAAGAGTAATCTAGTAATGTACGATCGGAAGACAAATTCCTATTGGAGCCAAGTTACTGGCCAAGCCATCGTTGGAGAATTGACCGGATTAGCTCTGAGACAGATTCCAATTGATACGATAAGGTGGGGTGATTGGAAATCATTGCACCCTGATACTCAAGTATTATCAAAGGATACAGGATATTCACGTTCCTATGGGAGGGATCCATATGGTGGGTATTATGTGGGGTCCGGACCATTCTTCCCAGTTGGAGACATAGATCCTAGGCGTGGCGTCATGGAGATAGTATATGGAATATTAGTCGATGGTAAATCCAAAGCGTATCCTGTTTCGGAGGTTGTAGCCGCTGGAGGTTTGGTCAACGATGTATTCAACGGCGTGTCATTTCTAGTCTTTCAAGTAGGTGAGCAGGAAAAAAATGGCGGTGGTGGATCAAGTAATGTTTTCAGCCCCGCTCTACGGTTTTATGATAGAAATCTAACCGGACAGTTGCTCGATTTTGAGCTGAGGAATGGGGAGATCTTCGACATTCAAACTAATTCAAAGTGGAGTATAGACGGAGTTGCAATAGAAGGAAGCTTGATGGGTGAAAAACTTGAGAGGCTTGTTAGTGGCCCAGAATTTTGGTTTGTTCGATCATCATTCTTTCCTGATACAGAAATATACACTAATACGAATTAGCTATATTGAAACATAAAAATCCTCACACGAAATAGTTAGGACATCTCCTTATAACTGAGTAAAAAAATCGTTTTTTTACCTCAGATGAGAATCCAGACTAAGGCTGGAGCACTTTGGTTCTCGCTCTTCGCAGTGCTAAGCATAGTCTTGGTTGAAGGTCTTGCCGGTTTTTTAGTGAATAGCCTCGCGC
>JAPUIC010000108.1 GCA_027297425.1 Nitrososphaerota archaeon
GGTGAGCTAAACCCGAAATCTACGCCTAGCCCCGAAGCACCTCGGAATAGATCCAGTAAGGAGAAGATCATCGCTCCGAAGGCTAGCCCCAGAATCGTAGACTTCGCCTTGGGGGTGAATCTTTGAGCGAAGACGCCCGTAGATATCCCTATGATAATAGGAGTTAATGCCATTACTGAAACGGCTATGAGTAGAAGTAATGAGATGTCACTCATTAATCATCGCCGAAATCGTAGGACGTTATTAGCCGACAAACAGACCTGTGACGTACATGATTAGAAGACCAATCACGAGTCCAGACAGGTTTAGAGGCTTAGTCCAACCGTTATCCCGTAGAAGTGATATCTTTCCCACCTGAAAAACTACCTGAATTACTGCACCGGCAGCAACAGCCAAGAAGATGGTAGCGAGAAGAGGTGTAAAGGCAAAACCACCGATTATCGAGCCGCCGATCGTCGGTGCCCCTGCCAACATTCCGAGGAAAAATAGATGCTTTATCATTACTTTTCTTTTTGCTATGGGAGAAACAATTGCTACGCCTTCTGTCAGGTTGTGAACAGTAAACCCAATTATGAGAAACGTACCTAGGGCTACTTCGCCTAATGCATACGCAGATCCTATCGCCAATCCCTCACCAACGTTATGCAGACCAATACCCAAGGCTATCATGTAAGCCAATTTCATCAACCCCTTCCCATCTGGCGTCTGTATTGATTTACCCCGCTCAGAAACAAACTGTAGGCCGAGAAACGTGAGTGCTGCAACAAATATCAAGATTGCAGGACCTTGAAAAGCTGATGGGACGAGAAGAGAATTCTCAATTGCTTCTAGGATTGTATCTACCCCGATGAAGACCAGAAAGCCAACTGTCAGACTCAAGAAGAAGAGCTTCCATTGCTCTGCAACCTTCCTTATCAGAGGGAGCCATAAGAGTCCAAGGAAGACAGGGATAACCCCAACATAGACGCCCATCATGGCCAGAGTTGCGATCTGTGGTGCACCTATCACTGGTGTCGCTACCGCAGCTTCGATCTCATGTTCGAATTTGATGGCATTTGTAGAGATTAGCACTATATTGACGGGTTCTGCTTCAACCCATGTGTACGCCACGGTTATCTCGGCTCTGCCGAACCGCGGTATCGTAGTATCAGGTTCTATATATCCGCCATAGAGAGCATCGTTTATCAGAATTTGCGATATCCTGAGCTCTGAAGGACCGCCATTGAATACTTCTATGTGTATGGAATCAGGCTTGAGTATTACGCGTTCAAATGATAGATCCTCTACCGGGAGAACCGATTCAGGTATTAGTCCCAGAAGGCTTGGCGGCGCAAAGAAGAGTATTGCTGCCAGGGCGATTATCGGAATGCCTGCTATCAGAAAGGGTCGCAATGTCAATGAAACTTCTACCTTTACTTTTTCTAGGGTTTAACGTCGAAAATACCTATCCAGCCCAGTTCAGCGAACTCACTTTGATGCGCGTGAACTAGATACTGACCCGGCTCATTATATGTAAACTCGACGATACCTCGTTGCCCCTGGCAGAGCATTATTGTGTCAGTGAACTCGTTAGGCTCTAACATTGTTCCATTGGGGTAATAGTGGAACATATTGGCGTGGAGGTGGAAGGAGTTGATGAGATCAAATTCGGTCATATTTGAGAGATAAATCCGGATCTTTTCTCCAACCCTAATATTGATAGGATTTTCGAGATAGTAGTTAGCGATACCGTTGATCGTATAGAATTCATTTTCGCCGTCGAAATCTAGATCAAACCCATTCATCACCATTACCATCTCTCGGGCTGGGGGTCTGGGAGTTTTAGGGTCAATGATCATGGTACCGTACAAGCCTTTCATGATGTGTTTTTTAAGTGGTAGAGTGTGACAATGATACGGAAATACCCCGAAGGGTTTGGCCATAAAGTCGTACAGGAAACTGCCTCCTGGAGGAACTTGTTCAAAGACACCATCCATATCAGCTGGGTGTATACCATGAAAGTGTATAGTGTGAGAACGATCATCGCCATTCACTAATGTTATTTTTATTCGATCGCCTTCTACTGCACGGAGCGTCGGTCCGGGAGCGGTTCCGTTGAAGGTCCAGGCTGGAAAGACTATATCAGTTGCAACTTCTATATCCAATGGTACAACGGCTAAACGATACTCTCTGAGAGTCGTACCGTCCGGGAGCGAGGTAGTTTTTCCATAATCAAAGTGCTCCAAATATGTCATAGGATCCATGCTGCCAGGAGATTGAGTCAGCGGAGCTTTAGTTCGGAATTTGATCTGAGCAGGGTCAACACCATGCACAGGCACCATACCGATAGGAACAAGGCGGTTCCGGTCCTTAGCAGATATAGCCTGCTTAGCAGATACAGCTTGTATTGTGGGAATGCTACCCGAAACTACAGCAGCGGCGCCCAATATACCGAGTGCCTTCCTACGACTAATTCCCTTCCGGCTCACGATTATAGGCCTCACCATTGTATTAATAAAAGTTTCGTTAGTCTAACTTATTTCGATCCTGCAAAAAAGATTGTACTAATCGAATTATTCTGAGAAGCAATACCAAGATAATCGTAATTTAAACTTAAATGGAAGTCAGTAAGGACGATAGACATTGCGGAGAGTTGGTCTAGCACTCCATGAGGCTAAGAGTGGCAGAGTAATTATAAAGTTGGATGAATTTATTCGTGAAGGCTCTATTTTGTACGATAAAGATGGCAGAAAATTTTCTAGATTAACGGAGTTGATTGGTCCCATAAGTTCCCCTTATGGATCATCCGTGCCACTGACCGATCGAATTAGACGATCGCTGGGTGAAGAGGTTTTCATTAGTTGACTGTCGATCCCTCGCCACCTGCAAATGAGATAATTGATAGCAACTTATGCCCATCCTGCCAGAAGCCATTCATAGGGGACTTCGAACTAGGAGAGATCGTTTGTCCGAACTGTGGATTTGTCGCAGAAGACGAGCAAAGAGATCATGGGCCGGATTGGAAGGCTTTAGATCCCGAAGAGAAGGCGAAGCGCGTACGCGTTGGAGCCCCGATGACATACGCACTTCACGATTTTGGACTGGCTACTGAAATTTCGTCCACGATGAAGGACTCTCAAGGAAAGAATTTGCCAAGCAACATGAGACAGAGTGTAGAAAACCTACGTCGGTGG
>JAPUIC010000109.1 GCA_027297425.1 Nitrososphaerota archaeon
AGTGTGAAAACTTTCAGCTATACCGAGGGCTCGTATCCCCTTCTTCTCCAGTTTAATGTGAAAACTGGTCCTCTTCTCCAAACCCTTTAACCTAATTTTGCCCCATTTTCTGCTTGAATACGAACTTCGTAGCTATCCGAATAGCAGAGGCAGCCTCCTCTTCCGATATCTCGCCGGTCATAGTCTTTAGTTTCAGCTTGTTGAGGAAGTAGATCTGATCTACTGAACCCGCCTCAACGATACCGTTCTCGGCAAGGATGTAGGCCATCTCAGCGATGTTATAGCCTTCAGATCCCGACGAAAACTTTGTCATTAGCTGATTGAGGAGATCGTGTACTGCTTCAATCGTTAGGTCCAACGCAGCGATATATTCCCGGGCTTCTAATCTCCCCTGACTTTCTTCGATACGTGATACCGCCCATAATTTTTCAATGGGTACCTCACTTATTCCAGGCATACTCGATCCATCGAGACTTCTCTTCATCGAGGAAACCAATAATACGAGTACAATGGAGGAAACTGAAGTAAACGCTATCCATGTGCCCATTAACCAGAGGTCTAATACCAATCTTTACCCCTGTTAACCATTAACGGTATTGATTTATTTTTCTATCTCTTTGAAAAAGGATTATTGTTCGGTTAAATTACTATTACTACGGAAAGGGAAAGAATAATAATGAAGAGGATGGTTAAGAACGCAAACCCTCTTGCCCAAAGTAAGCGGTCTTCTAGTAATTCTCTTGATGATTGGGATGGCTCTCAATGTTCAAATTCCTCAATCGAGCGCCCAAGGGGACTCTGGAACATATTTCGATGAAATTGTCTTTATCCATTATTTGGATGAAAATATAGCAGTCCGAGAAGTGCAGGCAGGGAACCTTGATACGTATTTTTGGCGAGTTCCACTTGATCTCGCAGCTCAGCTCAAGAGCGACCCAGAGGTTAGGATAGTCGAGGCTCCGGGAGGTACGTTGAGCTTGGCGGTTAACCCTGCTCCAATAGAAGACGGGCTGAATCCCTTCTCTATAAGAGAGGTACGGTTTGCATTGAACTTTCTAATAAATCGGGATTTCGTTGTAAACGAGATCTTGAGAGGATTTGGCGCCCCAATGGTCACGAATTACGGGCCTTTTGACCCCGACTTCTTGGTTGTAGTAGATACGATAGAGGAAATTAACATCAGGCACAGTCCACAATTTGCGAGTAGTATGATCACTGAGGCTATGCAGAAAGCTGGCGCATCGCTGCAGGATGGAAAGTGGTTCTATAACGGAGATAAAGTCACTATAAAGTTCCTAATCCGGAGCGACGATCCAGTTAGAAAATCAATTGGCGAACTTATCTCCTCTGATCTAGAGGAAATAGGATTTACAGTAGATAAGGAATTTGGCGATCTGACGAAAGCTTTTGATGTGGTGTATGGATCTAACCCAACCTCACTCGAATGGCAACTCTATACAGAGGGTTGGCAGCGATCGGCATTTGTAAAATTTGATACTATATCAATTGCCCAGATGTATGGTCCATGGTTCGGCAATATGCCTGGTTGGGGAGAGAGCACCTATTGGAGCTATGAAAATGCTACGTTAGATGAACTTACTCAACGTATTACGACTGGAAATTTCACTTCTAAGGAAGAGAGAGATGAACTTCTTCGCAAAGCTACCGATCTAGGTATAAAAGAGTCAGTTCGAATTTTTGTTGCCTCAAGGATCGATCCCTACATTGCTAGCCGGAATATTGAAGGGCTCGTAAATGACTTTGGGGCTGGGATCACTAATAGGTGGAGCCTCATCAATTCTAGGCAAACGGACTCGCAAGGAGGAACTCTTCGTGTTGGAATGAAGCAGATCTATCAAGGCGCTTGGAATCCTGTCACAAACATGGACTTTTACGCTCAGAAGGTCTGGGGAGGAGTGTCCGACCCTGGGGTCTGGCCTCATCCACACTCGGGCGAAATAATGCCCTTAAGGCTTTCATGGGATGTAGAGACGGCCGGTCCAGACGGAACTCTAGATGTTCCTAGCGATGCTACAGTTTGGGACCCAATTTTGGGTGAATGGAAACAAGTAGGTGATGGAGTCAAGGCTACCAGTAAGGTTGTCTACGATCTCAAACTAGGTGATTGGCACCACGGAGAACCCATGAGCAAGACAGACATCCTCTACTGGGCTTACTTCTTCTTTGAATGGGGGACCAATACTGGCGAAGGCGACCAGACGATAGATCCGGAGTATACCTCTTCGACTGAACCATTCGTTGAGTCCACAAAAGGTTTGAGGTTCTTGGATGATGACACGCTTGAGGTATATGTAGACTTTTGGTTCTTCGATGATGGATTCATAGCTGAATATGCAAGTTTCTGGGCCGCAACCCCCTGGGAGGTTGGCGCGGCGATGGAAAAACTCGTTTTAGAGAAGAAGTTCGCATTCTCGTCATCGGCTAGCAGGGTCAATAAGGTAGAGTGGATATCAAGTATCATAAAGAGTCATGCCGAAAGCATTTCTGAAACACTCAAGGTGATGGCAGATGAGGAATTCATACCAGCTCCATTGACTAACTTTGTCGATCAGAAGGAAGCTAAGACCCGCTATGCTGCCTCCATAGATTGGATAGAAGAATTCGATCATGCCGTAATAAGTAATGGACCTTACTTCTTGAAAAACTACAATCCAGACGCGAGGACAATAACTCTAAAAGCTTTCAAAGACTCTCAATACCCGATTCCATTAGGCTTCTGGAAGGATTTCGAAACAGTAAATACGGCGGAGATCAAGAGAGTTGAGACTCCAGCTATTGTACTAATCGGAGATCCGGCCCGGATCAGGGTACTAGTTGAAGTGGGGGACAAGCCCAGTAGTGAGGTTATAGTAAACTATAGGCTAGTAGGTCCTGATGGCAAGAGTGTAGTCAAGGGAGTAGCACAGCCCCTTGAAGTTGGGACATATCTCATATCTATCTCCCCTGATGTGACATCTAAACTAGATGTAGGTGCGTATACGCTAAAACTACTTGCAGTTAGCCCAAAGGCGGCGAAACCTGATCTGTTTGAAACAAGTTTCTTGATTGTCGAAACCCTCAGAGGTTCAGAAGTAAGACCTTCGGAGAGTGAAGATGAACCGGCGTCGAGTAATTCGAATCTAACGATGGGTGTAGGCGTAGTGGTTGTTCTAGCTCTTGCCCTTGCAGTTCTACTCATAAGGCGAAGAACGACAAATAAGGTATAGGAGCGCTACTCGTAGTTAGTTGTCTAAATGGGTTTTGGAAGATTTCTTGTATTTAGAAGTGTAAATACACTAGTAGTACTTTTCCTCACACTATTAGTCACCGTACTTATCTTAGGTCCCTCAATAGATACGATAGTTGTCAGAGGGGTTGAGCAAGAGGTCAGAGGTGAGATTGTACAGAATCGCGCACTTGTTTCTAGGTTTAATGACCCACGAGACCTACAGGCGTTCATAGACGGGCAAGTTCAGGTCCGGATTTCTTCCCTTGGGTTGAATGATCCCTTCTTCTCTCCTGTGAGGATAGGCAACTTGATGTTCAAGATTATGACATTGGATTTTGGTCAATCTTTCTACTTGCGGAGCTATGAGGGATCATCGAACGTAAAGGCGATAATTCTGGAAGCTCTCCCAAGAACTATTCTACTCTTCTCTACTGCTACCATAATTACCGCATTCCTAGGGATTTCCCTCGGTGCTCTAGTTGCCAAGAAGGCTGGTTCACTATTCGATCGTCTTACATCAACATTTGCTGTCGTGAGTTTTAGTTTCCCTATCTGGTGGGTCGGAATGCTGATGATCCTAGTTTTCGCCTATACATTCCCTATCTTTCCGGCAAGGGCGACTCCGTTAATTCCCCCTTCCGACCCTGGTTATATTCTGTCCCTGCTCTATCATATGACATTACCGCTTATCACGATAGTCTTGATTAGTTTTGGAGGTTGGGCTTACGTTGTTAGGAACCTAATGATAGGCACCCTCCAGGAAGATTACATTACCGTGGCAAGAGCAAAGGGCGTCCCAGAGAGTAAGGTGCTTTATGGCCACGCTTTAAGAAGTGCAGCACCACCAATCATCACGATAATCGCAATCAGCCTATCCGGTTCT
>JAPUIC010000011.1 GCA_027297425.1 Nitrososphaerota archaeon
TCAGAACCTAGGATAAGGCCTAGCAGATCATATCCTTGATTATAGAGATTATGCCCTCCAAGTATCATTACCTCTCCATCGGGGAGTACGAGCTCTAGACCGACCACGTGGTTACAAGTTACACCATACTTCAAACAATGAGCGCCGCCAGAGTTATGGGCAACATTTCCTCCAATGGTACAGGTCATCTGGCTCGATGGATCCGGAGCGAAGAAGAAGCCTTCTTTCGATGCGATATCGCTGAGAACAGAGTTCACAACCCCGGCCTCAACCTCAACAACTTCGTTCTCAAAGTCAGTCTCAACTACATTGTTCATCCTAGCCAGAGAGATTACGAGCCCCCCTTCTACTGGATTCGCACCGCCGCTTAGGCTGGTACCTGCACCCCTAGGTATGAATCTGATGCCTTCTCTATTACATAATTTGACTATACCCGCTACTTCTTCCGTATTTGCGGGAAGAACAACGGCATCTGGCTGATTTTTGAATATTGTAAGCGCATCGCATTCGTAAGCCTGAAGGTCCTTCTTACTATCTAGGAGATGTTCCTCTCCGACGGTCATCCTTAATTCGTCAAGTATTCCGGAGTCTAGCATCTCTCGTAGTCAGAGTCGGTTCTCGATAAAAACTTGGCGAAGGAACTTTCTGTTTGACCTATCTTAGCGAACTGATAGGTCAATTTTAGGCGTTAATTAATACAATAAGACGGTCTTTTGCTGATCTAACGAATTGGAGATTGGTAGATTCCTAGATCTTAATTTTGATATCAGAGCCTTCGACCGTCACATCAAAAGCCTTGACAGGTAAGTCTGGATCTGTATGATTCTCTCCGTTAGTAACGTCATAATCCCAACCATGTAACGGGCATGTGACGACAGTGTCGTCTAGGTCTCCATCCCCCAGAGGTCCGCCCTCATGACGGCATAAGTTATCGATAGCATAAAATTTTCCGCTCACGTTGAATAATGCAAATTCCTTTTCGTTTACAATGACCACACGACATTGGCCCGGCTTGATTTCATCCACCTTGGCGACAGTCGTATAGGTACTATCTTTTTCTGGTTCCACCAATTTTCACTTTATCGAAGTATGCAGTTACTGAGCGTACTGCTGAGCGCTTGTTGCCCGATATTTAAGCGAGAGGGACCTAACTCCAGGGCACATTAAATGCTCTGCAGTGAATTGTCACGGAGTTATTCTCGCTTGCACCTATGTTGTTGGGAATCTCAAAACCTGCTTGCCATCAGTGATACAGACATCATGGCAGGGCGAGTAAAGCAAATAACATAGTCCTCTCCATGGTAGAGTATGAGTCAAGAATTCGTGAAAGTAGCATCGACATCTGATGTCCCTTCTGGTTCACTAAAGGCCGTTGATCTCGGGCAAGATCAGATCGTCATCGCCAATGTAAATGGGAAATACTATGCAATTGGAAGAGAATGTAATCATGCAAAATGGGATCTTTCAGAAGGAGAGCTTGAGGGAGAGTCAATTACCTGTGCTGGACATGGAGCAAAGTGGAACCTCAAGACAGGGGAAGGTTCCTTTCCCATGCCACTAGAATCAGAGCCAGTATATGACGTAAAGGTCGATGGTTCAGACATCCTATTGAAGAAACGAGAGTAGGATAAGACTAAGAATTCTCAATTAGCTAAAGGACTGTAACCTACTCACAGGTGCATTGCAGCGCCAAAAGTGGCAGAGCAGCTACTTTTCAAGAACATGTTTGAGCGCTCTTTCCAGAGTGGGATGAGAAAATTTGAATCCCAAAGTCAAGATATTCTCAGGTATCACTCTACAGCCGCCGAGGACCAGATCCTTGCCCATCTCACCGAACAATAGACGTATTGCGGAGGCTGGAACAGAAAACAGGGTTGGTCGAGATAGCACATGACCCAAAGTTTTTGTGAATTTCTCGTTCGTTACTGGTTTGGGCGAGGTCACGTTGATCGGACCTTTAACCAACTTATTGGTGATGGCAAAAAGGACAACATGGAGTAGATCGTCCATCGATATCCAACTCATATACTGTTTGCCACTCCCGAGCTTCCCACCGAGTCCCAACCGAAATAGAGGTAATATCTGCTTAAGAAAGCCACCCAGCGGACTGAGAACAAGCCCAGTTCTCAGATTGACGACTCTGATTCCAGCATTGGATGCCGGTTTAGTAGATCGTTCCCATTCTTGAGATACTGTGGGTAGAAACCCGGATCCGGGCGCGGATCTTTCAGTTATGATCTTCTTACCGGTATCCCCATAATAGCCCGTTGCAGAAGCAGATACCAATACTTCAGGCGGCTTTCTCAACTTCGATAACGCGTGAGATAGCAGAACGGTACTATCAACTCTGCTCCTGGAGATAATTCCCTTCCTTTCCTCGCTCCATCTCCCATTAGCAATACTCGCCCCGCTGAGATGAATTACCACGTCCATACCTTCAAGTTTGGAACTGTCTATGGTTCCTTCTGCGGGATTCCAGTATATTGCATCCTCTTTGTCATCTTTCCCGTTCGACCTGAACATAGGGATGACCGTATGTCTACCTGCAGTAAGAAACGAAGTTAGTTGTGTGCCGATGAATCCAGTTGAACCAGTTAACAGGATTTTTTTTGGTTGGTTGTTTAACGTAGGCTGAACAGATTCTATAGGAGAATCGGTTCTGGTACGTGTCGAGAACTTCCCCAAGATCTTATCAGTTAGTCGTAGAAGGTGACTTTTGATCTGGTATCTATGAATAATTTGTAGAGCTCTTGGTAGGTGTCTGATATACGGCGTACCGCATCTTCCCTAGGAATTTTTCCGTCTCTATAGTCTACTAGAGGCTGCCAGAAGACAGTTCTACCTACCGCAAAACCAATTATTCCTTTGGTCCTAGCACCTACCCTTAACCACTCCCGTACCTTCTTTTCATTCTCGCCCCTTCCTAGGATTATGATACCAACCTCGTCCCTATGCCCTACTCTAGCCTGAGCAACAAAGTTCTCTGCAGCTTGAGGATCTTCTGTACCCTCTATCTTCCATACATCTGGTTCTATCCCAGCATGCTGCAACTGGGCCATTGCCAGCCGTGCGAGCTTTGGTCGGAGTTTAAGGTCATAGATGCTGGTATCTTGCATGACCAGTTCTAACTGTTCTTTGGTTGGGGGCACGAGCAGCTCGAACATGAACTTAAGACCCTTATCATGGCAGTAGTCAGATAGGACCTTCAGTTTCCTTCTCTGATTTTTATTAACCTCGCCAGTCTCTTCGGGATTGTAACGTACCAACACCTTGGCGAAGGTTGGCTCAGCCAGATCTAGGAACGAGTTGAAATCATCGCCAAATTCGAAGTCGAACTCGATCTGTCCACTCTTTTCTACGGGAGAGCAGGTCATGATCCCTCTTTCTTTAGCGTCAGCTAGTAGAGCAGACCCGTAAACTTGATCGACCAAAATAGCAGTGTATTCCTTTAGGACACCGTTCCCAATAGCTTTCAATAATCCTTCGTAGATTATTCGCTTGTAATCTGATATCTGTTCTACCTCATCAGCAACAGGGAAACGATCCTCAATCCCAAAGAGTCCTTTTTCAAATGAACTTCGATGATCAAATGGCAGGACGAAGAGGTTCTTTTGATATCCTAGTCCTGAGATCGCCATTCTCTGATCCTATTGATAGTAGGTCAGAACCTCCTTATATCATCTCATGTCTATCGAGTTCTATTATGGTCCCTGATGCGTGCCTCAACGACCTCCACCAATTTTTCTGGAGCATGAACCACCCAGTTATGGTCGATTACATGCTTGGAGTGAATAGCCTTTGTAGTAAATGGAGTTGCAAACGCGACAACATTCATTCCAGCAGAGACAGCTGCTTGGATACCATTAGGCGAATCTTCAACCGTAATGCATTCCTCCGGCAGGACATCCAACTTCTTCGCAGCGAGTAAGTAGATCTCCGGATCTGGTTTTCCATTTTTTACATCCTCCCGACCCAATATCACGTCCAACGAATCGTTCAGATCTAACGCGTTAACGAAGTGGAGCGCCTCTTTATGAGCTGAGAGGGTTGCGAGAGCCGTCTTCAAGTTATTGTCTTTAGCACAACGGATGAGCCCAACAGTATGTGGCCACTGGTTGTCCCTAACTACCTGTGGATCAGCAACCATCTCATCGTAGATCTTTCTTCGCATCAATCCCAGAACTTCTGATGGTTCAGATGCATTATATTCAGCCATAAGGGGGCGTAATTCATCTTCCAGTTTGAGCTTGTCTACAATATGACGGGAAACTACTTCCCTTGAGGCACCTACCATATCACGGTAGGCTTCAAATCCGTCTGGATCAGGGTCGCTAAGTTTTCTTATTTTTTGGACTGCTACCGCAACAGATTGCGCTTTCAATTTTTCGGAAGCGGCCCGAAGCTCTAATGAAAGTCGTTTGAATTCGCCCTCAAGGCGGACTTTCTCATCAATTAAATCGGAGTTATCCTTTTCAGCATTCGAGAGTTTAGCTACCAATTTGGCAATCGTGGCTTCCAGTTGTCCGATCTGATCATC
>JAPUIC010000110.1 GCA_027297425.1 Nitrososphaerota archaeon
CAATCAAATAGCCAGCCTTAGACTTTATCTCTATTTTCCACGAGCTTTAGTGATACTGAGTTGATGCAGTAGCGTAGGTTCGTTGGCGGTGGACCGTCACTAAAGACATGACCTAGGTGTGATCCGCAGTTCTTACACAATACCTCTGTCCTCTGCATCCCCACACCATCATCTTGATCCTCATCTACATTATCTCCGATCGGCCTCCAAAAACTAGGCCATCCGGTACCTGAATCATATTTGGTTTCTGAACTAAAGAGATCAGTGCTGCATAGTGCACACTGATAGATACCATCATCCTTAGAATCAAAATACTTGCCTGTGAACGGAGCCTCTGTTCCCTTCCTAACACAAACCTCATGTTGTTCCGAGGTCAAGTTTTTTGTGAACTTTTCAGATACCATAAATTAAGTAAAGGTCAGATCTAGTATAACTATCTTATCATTGTGTCAACAGCTCTACTTAAATCGGCACAAAAAACCCCAGTGATGAGTTTGAAGTCGATCCAACTCACAGATAATGGGAAAGTAACTCTCGAAGAACTTCCAATCCCAGAGGTTGGGGGATCTGACCTGCTAGTTGAGATGAAGGCTTGCGGGCTCTGTGGGACTGACATTGAAAAACTCCACGGCGAGTACACCGCCTCGGCTCCAATTCTTGGACATGAAGCAGTCGGGGTAATCCGAACAGTTGGCGCTGACCTTAAGGGATTTAATCCCGGTGACAGAATTTTCCCGCATCATCATGTTCCTTGCTATGAGTGCTATCTGTGCAAACATGGAAACGAAACGATGTGTCCCCATTATCGGAAATATAATTTAGATCCAGGTGGATTCTCAGAATTATTTAGGGTTCCTTCTTGGAATGTGCTCCATGGTGGCATTCTTAAACTTCCGGACAGTGTAAGCTTTGAACATGCTAGTCTCATAGAACCCATAGCGTGCTGTCTCCGAAACATTAAGAGATCACATCTAGACGAAACCGATGCGGTTCTCGTTATGGGTGCCGGGCCCATGGGTCTAATTCATCTCCAACTATTACTTCTCTTAGGCAAGACTGTCCACGTTAGCGACATGAGTGAGAAGCGACTTGACGTTGCTAATGCACTTGGTGCATCCTCAATCTCTAATCCTAAGGAGGTAGACGTAGCTTCGGTTATGCGCGATCAGACGGATGGGCGTGGTGTTGATGTTGCCATTGTTGCTACAGGAAGTCCGAAAGCAATAGAGGAGGGGTTAAGATCTGTCCGAAAAGGTGGAATTGTTAGTTTATTTGGTGTCCCTGTAAAAGATTCTATACTCAATTACGACTTTAGTAATACCGTTAACTCGGAAATCTCTATTATTCCGAGCAATGCTGCTACCGAAGTAGAAACTCGAGAAGCGCTTGACCTAATCGTTGATGGAAAACCAAACTTTGAGACCATAATAACGCATAGGTTTCGACTTGAAGAGTTCAATGAGGCAATATCTATGGCAATGAAAAAGGAAAGCGTAAAGATCCTGATCAGCTCTTGAAATCTACGACTCGGTATATTTAACTAGTCGAAAGAGTCCAGAAGTTTGGATGAGCTGGGGCCTAGATAATCGGCTATCCCGTATTTTCCAACCCTCTAACGGCCGAACTCTTATGCTGGCTGTAGATCATGGGTATTTTCAGGGTCCTACTTCTGGTCTCGAGGTCCCTAAAGATGCCATTACGCCTCTACTTCCCTATGCAGATACGCTCATGGTCACTCGTGGGGTCCTCCGACGCTGCGTAGATCCTAATTCGAAAATCCCTGTAGTTCTTAGGGTTTCTGGAGGAACGAGCATTCTAAAGGAGCTATCGAATGAGGGTCTCACAACTTCCATCGAAGACGCAATCAGACTGAACGTTAGTGGAGTGGCAATTTCGATCTTTGTAGGCTCTGAATACGAGCGGCAAACTCTCCTGAATCTATCTAAACTTGTAGATACCTGTGAACGATATGGCATCCCGGTTCTTGCAGTTACAGCTGTCGGGCGGGATATGAATAGGGATGCTCGTTATTTATCATTGTGTTGTCGCATAGCTACTGAGATAGGAGCGCATATTGTAAAGACGTATTATTGCGAAAACTTCGATAAGATCGTAAAATCATCTCCGGTTCCGATAGTTATAGCTGGCGGGAAAAAAATTCCAGAGAAAGCGGCGTTAGATCTAGCATATAATGCTCTTCGTGACGGCGCACTTGGCGTAGATATGGGTCGAAATATCTTTCAATCTAAATATCCCGTAGCGATGATTAGATCCGTTCGGGCTATCGTGCATGAAAATGCTACATCGAAGGAAGCGTTTGTTTTATTTAACAAACTCAGAAGGAAGGAAAAGGACAGTTAATACTTTCTTTCCCATTCTTTGAGTGTGAACTCTCTGACACCGCTAGAATGATAAGGGTCTGCAGAAGCTATTCTCAGTGCATCCTCTCCTGATTCTAAAGTCAAGAAATACACCCCACCTCTCCCGTCTGAAAACTTACCTGCAATTCCTAGGATGTCTTGCTTCTTCAAAGACTCGATATATTCAGCGTGTGACTTTCGATGCTTGGCTACCTCTTCTGGCTTAGCCTTTGCAATTGAGATTACGATATATTCGGGCAAGCTGAAGTTTGACTTACTACTTTAGAGGAACGTATAGACTCGATCTGGATGATCCGATCCCAGGCGTTCCATGTGTTACCTTTTTGTTGGTTATCACATACTCGCCAAGGTAATGGCCGATCATCTCGGGCTTAATTTCTACAGGCACAAAATCTTTACCGCTATGGATTTCTAACTTTAGTCCTACCATGTATGGGAGTATTATCATATCCCTAGCATGTGTTCTAATTGGCCCCTTTCCCTTCCCTGCCTTGGCTGCCTTCACATCCTCTATCAGTTTCCTCTTTTCTGGAGAGATCCCCCGGTTCCGGGACCTACGTTGTCTTGAGGGTAGTAGTTCCAGAAAAGCTTCCAGAGGCATACTTTCAACTTGCTCGAGGGTATGACCCCTATATCTAAATTCACGTACCATCTAACCATTCACACACTATCGTATTCTTCTAACCTTAGCTCTACCTGTCTTCCTAGCTGCAATAGAGCCGACCTTTCTACCCGGTGGAGCATTTCTAGAGACCGTAGTTGATTTACCAGGATGTTGATGTCTACCACCACCATGCGGATGATGAACAGACGCCATTGCGACTCCTCTCACTCTTGGATAATGCTTACCTCTACTTTTGAAGTTATGGAATGCGCCACCGGCCCTCATAAACGGTTTTTCGGTCCTTCCCCATCCGGCGATTCTCCCGATCATGGCTCTACACTTTAAGCCAATAGTCATAGATTTCCCAGACGGTAATCGAATAATAGCTCCTGTTGGAGTTAGGGAGAAGAGGGAGGCAGAGCCGCCACCTGAACGAACTATCTTACCACCGTCACCCTGGCGTAACTCGATATTACTTATCACTGTACCCTCGGGAATGTTCTCTACCGGTAGTATGTTTCCCGCTTTTATTTCTGAAGACGGACCCATCTCTACTTCTGAACCGACGATCAGTCCATCTGCTGCCGGAATGTGTGCAAACTTACCCACACTAATCTCTAATTGTGCTAGTGGTGCGCTTGCTCCTCTCGAGTCAAGAATATTGAGTACCTTAAACTTCACCGTCTCTAAAGTGGGGATCGGAAAATGGACTGGTGCAATAACTCCTTTTTTTGGCGCACGATAGTGTATCCCTCCTTTTCCACGTCTTTGTGAAATAAGCCTCTTTCCCATCAGACTACACTAATCCTAACTTGGAGGCTAGATCTGCTGCGGCTCCATCCTTAGCGAAGCGAACGAAGGCTTTCTTGCCGGTGACTGTTCTACTCGTGTTCACATCCATTACCTCTTCGTGATATAATGTTTCGACAGCTTGCTTCACCGCTCTCTTATTCGATTCGTCATTAACGATGAATGCGATTTTATTATCTCGTTCTATCATTAAAAACGTCTTTTCAGTAACAAAAGAGCGGACGATAACCTTGTTTGCATCTTCAACCTTCAACATACGTCACCAATCAAGTAGTTAGCTGAAGGTTGTCTCCAACTTCCAGGATCTTTGACTCTTTGGGTTTAACATTCCCTCGACCTCGCATAGAAAACCGCATCTTAACGAAGCGTTTTGGCGGTCCAGCGATAGACCCTTTTACCAGCACGAAGTCGCCTTTTACTACCCCAAAATGATGAAATGTTGTCTTAACCTCTTCCGTTCCGTCATATGTCCCGAAGCCTAGTAATCGTTTCTGGTTCTCTATCCTCTGGTGAAAACCATGCTGACCTGCTCTAGGTACCGTCCACATGACCGAAGCAGGTTTCCATGGGCCGATAACTCCAACAGCTCTGACACTCTTCCGTGATTTATGCTGCAATCTTTTGATTCCAAATCTCGTAACGGGACCTTCAAAGCCCTGACCTCTTGATACTGAAACAATATCGATATAATTACCTGTAACAAACACGTCTCGAACTGATAAAGTCTTACCGAGAATTGACTTTAGATATTCAATTTGTGCTTTAGTATCGCCTCCCCCTATCTGTATCTCAAAAACATATGGCTTCTTCTGAGCTAATCCTGCGTCCCTAGGACTAATGTATACCAGTGAAACAAGACGAACTATTTCGTCGGATCTGCCCTCCATTATTGATAACATCTTTTCTACTGGTTTGGGTTTAACACGCATCAATCGTTCGAGATCTTTTGGTAAATCTTGAGCGTACACTTCACCTAATACGGTTATGATGCCAACTTTCTTTGTGTAATAACGAATCCCGATGATCGTAATCCTGGGGGCTACTACAACAGTAGTCGCATTAAATACGGGCTTGCCAAAGTTAGGAGTCTTCTCTCTATCGTCGACGGTTACGACCGATGTCATACCTGCCTTAAATCCTGGAAATCCTAGCAAGGTAGGTTTATCGGATACAATAGTAGGCCAGTTTCGTACGACTGGATTTAGAGTAGCAACTCTGTGTCTAGGATAGAAAGCTAAGGAACCTCTTCTTGGTGCACTATGCTTCCTATGACCCATACTCCACGCCCGACTTGAATAAACTGATTTAAGTGTTTAAAGGAAACAAACCTAGTTAATCATCTTGTCATTGGACGCAAGATTTAGTATCGAGAGTGATGAAGTTACTGCCTCCTCGGTTCTCACGGTGATTACTCCCTGTCCAGGCATAGTATTGATCACCATACTCGCAGACTGATTCGTTCCTTCACCTGTCATTATCGTCTGTACTCCAAGTTTGGGGGAACCAAACAGGAATAATACTCTCTTAGAATTCTGTAACTTACTGCAAAATTGGGTCCATACCTCCCCGATATCTTGTCCACTTCTAGAGGTGATAACTGAAAAGTCTTCGGAATATTCCTTCAAGAGTTTAGAGATACTCTCTCTCTTTTTTACCTGATATCCCCAATATTCTTGCGGATAATCTCTCCCTACAACCCTACACTTTAATTCTGGATAGGAGCTTGTAAACAGAACTGTGGCTCTGCCCATACTTTGGATCTGACCTTCTAGAGGGATGAGCGTTCCTAATCCAGCATCGATCATATGATGCGCCCCTTGTTTTGAGATGAAACCCTCTCTAAGTTCTCCCTTCTCTATTTCCTGTATTCTTCCGGACGTCTTATGGTGGGGAATTCGTAATGGAGGAAGCGCACCTGCAAATTTTAGAGCTTCCATTATAGGAAAAATAGTCCGCCTAAGATATTGCGGAGTCTCCAAGTACTCTAATATGAGAGAGGAAAAATCCATGTCCTGGTCATAGTTTCCACTGTTGTCCCTGTAGATGTAGATTGTACTAACTCGATATATAGAACAGGCTCGTGCTATAATTCCAAGTTTCACTGTTTTTTCTCGCATATGTTGTGTATCCATGAGCACTGAAGATGGTATTGCAATTGCGATGTTGATGCGAGGCATTGTCCCACTACGTTCTTGAATTGTATGTAATCAATCTATCTGGTCAAAAGTTTAGTTTAAAGTTAATTAAGCATGCAACTCCAAATTTGGAGAAGTATGGTCGATAAAGCTGTTGAGATTCTCAAAGCTAAGAAACTCTTGGAGATGCAGAAGCGGTTCCTCAAAGAGCAAGAACGACAGCTGGCTCAAAAAGATGCGCAAGCTCATAAGGTGACTCCGAGAGAAATTTTTCGCGCTGCTCTTTATGACCGCGGCGAAGAGGTTCTTATGACTGCTGAACAAACTTTCCCCGAACAGACCCGAGCGATCGTAGAACGATTAGCCGAACTAATAGATAGGGGTCAACTGAAAGAAAAGATATCGGGCGGACAACTTCTAGCGCTTTTTCGTCGTTTAGGCTTACGAGTTTCTATGAATACGAAAATAGTTATTGAAGAAAAGGGAAAGATGGTTTCTTTGGCTGAGAAGCTAAAGTCAAACTGACTCTTCCCTAAGCAGCACTAATTGATATCTTCGACAAAGTTCCCTTTAGAGTAGCACGTTTCGAGTAAAAATTTTTGAGGTTAATGCTTGCGCGATTGAATTTGTTTTACTGGGATATAAAGCGCTTTTGACATACCCGAACCCTTTCTAAAGAAAGTGAGGATTTCGGCTAAGATGCTTATTGCAAGTTCACTCGGTGTAGATGCTCCAATATCAAGGCCTATGGGTGCATGTACCCTATTACCAATAGCCTGGGGTTTAATGTTCAATGTTTTTCCCACGCGGTTAAGAATCGTCTGCACTCTATGCTTACTCCCTATCATTCCGATATAGCCAGCCTTCGTTGTCAAAGAAGTAGTTAACGAAGGAATGTCGTTCTTATGTCTCGTTACGAGAATAATTGCTGTACTATCTGTCACCTTTAATTTTTCGAGTCCTTCCTCGTGACGCGCCTTCACAAAAGTGCAGGATATTGGTACTCTTTCTCTCGGCTCTATAGGGTCGA
>JAPUIC010000111.1 GCA_027297425.1 Nitrososphaerota archaeon
GTAAGAAGCTAGAAGAGGCAAAGAAGAGAGAGTTAGAACGTAAGAAGCTAGAAGAGGCAAAGAAGAGAGAGTTAGAACGTAAGAAGCTAGAAGAAGGGAAGAGGGAACTAGAGAGAAGGAAGAAGCTAGAAGAAGGGAAGAGGGAACTAGAGAGAAGGAAGAAATCCCGAGAGATTAGTCTAAGGTCAGATAAAAAACGGGAACGACCTCAAGTAGAGAGCCCGTTTATCGCTCCAAGCTCTCGGAAAAGTATCCGTAAGACGGTAATCTTATCGCTGCTAGTCCCAGGGTCAGGCCATGTCTATCTTGGAAAGATTCGAAAAGGGTATTTGATATTCGCCTTATTTGGGGTCCTCTCATTTGTTGCCTCTCTTCTGTTTTCTTTTGTTAACGATTTCGCTCTCAAAGATGCAGCCTCAGGCGCCCTAGGCCCGCTATCCAATGTTATCTTTGGAATGTCGCTGGTAATTGGATCTTCTGGAGGAATCATAGTCTTAGCTTTCTGGGCACTCCTAGTGAGGGATGCCTATAAGGTCTGTAAGAGGACTAACAATAGATTTGATAAATTTCACAATAGGAGGAGGTTACAATATGTACAAAATAAATGGGTTAATTGAGCCCGTGGTTTTTCAAAATACTTCCGTTATGGTCTGGGAAGAGCCGTCTTAATCGTCAAAAATGTTGCTGCTACGCCCAGACTTCTGCCCAACCATGCGATATGGCTCAACAATTCCGCAACCTGGACACGCGTATTCGATATCAGTATTAGGATTTACATAATATTCTTCGCCGCAGGTGGAGCATTTGTGTTTACCCAAAAGAACCGCCTTAGAATCCTGTGATTTTCCGTCCATTCATGATAGCCACTTGGTCTTCTCTGTAACAGAACCTCGCGAGCTTGTTGGAGGAGCTGCATCGGAATAACCGAGATAGATGAAACCAAGTATGCGTTCCCTCGAATTCATACCTAAAAATTCCCTCACCTTGCCACTATAAGCCGCCCCTCCGGTCCTCAGTTTCGTTCCCAGGCCAAGTGAATGAGCAGTCAGTAGCATATTCTGTACTGCGGCTCCCGCAGCTTCGAATTCCTCTATTTCTATCACTTTAGGGTTGTCGGATGGCAGGACGCCTACGACTATGATTACTGGGGCCCGTAGAGGTTTTTTCGCCTCTGATTCCAATATAATCGTGCTCTCTTGGCTGTTCGGGTCTCCAAGCTCTGCGCGGCGTAAATTAGCCATTACCTCACCTAACTTTCTCCTAGAATCACCCGTTATGACATAGAACCGCCATGGTTCAGTCCCATGATGGGTTGGTGCCCAGTTTCCAGCTTGTAGAATCTTTTCGATGAGTTCCTTTGGTGGCGCGTCCTGGTTGAGCTTGTTTATACTCCTCCTATTCGTGATAGCCTCTATTACATCCATCTTTGAAACCTTAGATCTCTAGTTTAGTTGTTATGCTATTTGAATTGCTCTTTTTCGGTACTGCCATCCACCGCACTAGTTGAAGATCTTTCACCTAATATAACGGCCAGGAGTTTATCGAAATATTCTGCTCCTGCCTCCCTTTGATGCTTAACGGCAGTATAACCATCTTTTTCTCTCTTGAACTCCTCCTGTTGTAATCTCACATAAGCGGTCATTCCTTCTTCCCGATAGGCTCTGGCCAAATCAAACGCATTCAGATTTAGGAGGTGCCAGCCAGCTAGAGTGACAAATTGAAACTTGTAACCCATCTTGCCCACATCTGTGTGGAAGTTAGCTATAGCATTGGGATCAAGATTCTGCTGCCAGTTGAAGGAAGGTGAGCAGTTGTAGGCGAGAATCTTACCAGGATACTTATTGTGTATCGCATCCGCAAATCTTTTGGCGTCATCTAGGTCAGGTGTCTTGGACTCGTACCAAAGTAGATCGACATATGGGGCGTATGCTAAGCATCTAGCGATTGCACTATCCATCGATTCCGTGATTCTGAAATACCCTTCCGATGTTCGTTCGCCTGTGATAAACTCTTGATCTACCTCATCCACATCCGAAGTTATCAGAGTAGCGTCCAAGGCGTCTGTTCTGGCGATGAGTATAGTTGGAATATCAAGAACGTCAGAAGCTAAACGTGCACCCTTGAGTGTTCTTATGAACTGAGATGTTGGCACAAGAACTTTGCCACCCATGTGACCACATTTTTTCTCTGAAGCAAGTTGGTCTTCAAAATGTACACCACTAACTCCAGCCTCGATCATAGACTTCATTATTTCATAGGCATGTAACGGTCCTCCAAAACCGGCTTCTGCATCTGCAACTATGGGGGCATACCAATCTCGCCCTCGATTATCATCTGAAGCCTCGATTAAGTCAGCACGAACGAGAGCATTATTAATCCGTTTTACAAGTGAGGGAACACTATCGGAGGGATACAGGCTCTGATCTGGATATGTCTGTGAGGCCAGGTTTCCATCAGCAGCTACCTGCCACCCGCTGATATAGATGGCTTTTAGACCGGCTCGCACCATCTGAACTGCCTGTGAGCCGGTTAGAGCACCCATAGAACGGAGACTTTCCTCTTCATGCAGCAAGCTCCAGAGCCGTTCTGCCCCTACTCTTGCAAGGGTATGTTCAACTCGGATAGATGGCCTAAGCTGAACTACCTCTTCTGAGCTATAGTCCCTACGGATCCCATTCCATCTACCCTCTGTACTCCAGCGATTTCTGAGATCTTCGGTCTGTTTAGAAATTTCGTCGCTCATATTATTCACAAATTTATTCAAGATGTTGATAGGCGGGCTGAGTAAGGAACTCCACAAAGGTAGGACTTTCCACTAAAGAGTCTAGTAACTTGGCAGCTTCAGCGAACCTGTTGGATCCTTGGGCTTCGAGTTTTGCTAACTCCTGGGCGCGAGTCTTTCGATATAGTTCAGTTGTAACAACATTACCATCCTCGAGAGTCGCCTTGTGAACAATCCACTGCCACAATTGCGCTCGTGCAATCTCGGCAGTCGCGGTATCCTCCATGAGGTTGTAGATGGTAACAGCCCCAACTCCTCGCATCCAACTTTCAAGATATTGAAGGGCCACGCTCACGTTGTTCTGGAGTCCCTGCTGTGTCACATTCCCGCCTGGTACTTTCACGTTAAGAATTTCGGCTTGTCTAATAGAGACCTCTTCGCGTAATCGGTCTTTCTGATTCTGTCGATCGCCTATGAACTTGTCGAAGACGTCTCTTGCAACGGGAACCAGATCGGGATGAGCTACCCAGGTTCCATCAAAGCCCTCACTCGCTTCTCTTTCCTTGTCATCACGGACTTTCTCGAGAGCAACTGCGTTGATTTCTGGGTCTTTCCGGCTGGGGACGAAGGCAGCCATTCCGCCGATGGCATGAGCGCCCCGTTTATGACAAGTCTTAACGAGGGCCTCAGTATACGAACGCATGAAAGGAACCGTCATAAGAATCTGGGCCCTATCAGGCAGTACGAAATCTGGATTATTTCGGAACTTCTTAATCACACTGAAGATATAATCCCAACGCCCGGCGTTCAGCCCAGCTGAATGAGTCCTAAGTTCATAGAGGATCTGATCCATCTGCAGAGCCGCAAGGATGGTCTCAATTAGGACCGTGGCGCGGATGGTACCTCGCGGAATACCTAAGAGATCCTGAGAAAGGTTGAATACGTCATTCCATAACCGAGCTTCATAATAATTCTCCAATTTTGCGAGGTAAAAGTACGGACCAGTCCCCCGTTGTATCAATTCCTTAGCATTGTGGAAGAAGTATAATCCGAAATCAAATAGGCTAGCAGATACCGGCGCCCCATCTACAGTGAGATGTTTTTCCTCTAAATGCCACCCTCTGGGACGTACAAGAAGAGTAGCTATGTTCTCTTTGAGTTTGTACGACTTTCCTTCAGCACTTTCAAAAGAAATAGTCCTGCGTACGGCATCCATGAGATTTTTCTGCCCCTTTACCACGTTAGCCCAAGACGGAGAGAGAGAGTCTTCCAGGTCAGCCATAAACGCACAAGCTCCCGAATTCAGAGCATTGATCATCATCTTACGATCGACTGGACCAGTAATCTCGACTCTTCTATCTTGTAGGTCATCTGGAGATGAAGCCACGCTCCACGACTGGTCGGCTACCGATTGATCATCCTCACTCATCTCAGGTAATTTCCCAGCATCGATCTCGGCCTGTACGATTACACGCCTTGCGAGAAGATCTTTTCTGGTACGGTCGAACTTTCTATGTAACGCTACGATGAAGTCCAGAGCCTCGGAATTCAGAATTATGTCTGACTCTGGAGTACTACCGCCGAGCACCTTCGCTATGTCATGATCTTCTGACATGAGAAAAAACCTCCAGGAATTAAAACGCTATAGGACTAGACTGGAAGGCCCCACTAATTGTTGGAGTCATAGCAAGTCCCTCTGTCAACGTTATTTAAGTTAATTGATTGCTATTTTGTTCTTGAGTTCGTGCTCAAACCATTAGAACGATTACTATACTTCACTGATTTTACGAGAGAAAAGGAGGGGTTAGATGCGGGGGGTGGGAGATTCGCCCAGCGCCGACTATCGACCTAGGTTTCGAACCCACGTACGCCTTAACGAACAGATCTTGAGTGTAGGCCATCGTTCTGCCCCCTCTTGTAGCCCATCTCAAGCATTGACCGGGCTCGGGTACCCCCGCAATATGATCCTGCCTTTGCCGATAATTTAACTTTCCCGGATGGAAAAGGCGTAGAATGTATCCGAGCTATGGAATTAGCTGAACTGGATGACAATCAGAGCCACGAAAAGGATCACCATTACGACCAAAAAGAAACGGTTGAACTTCTTCCCTCGGTTCTTCCCTTTTTCGTCTGCAGCAGCACATTCGTTAGAGCAGAACGACCTTGTCTTAGGCATAGAAACGCCACAGACTTTACAGTGAGCATGACTCGGAATATTTTGGAAGGTAGGAGTTTTCATGATCAATCACCTTTTGGTAACTATAGACGTCCCATTCTTTTCTCCAAGGATTGCGCCTTTAACCGTTTCGGGAGAACAGAGAACCACAGTAGTAGGGATACATGACCGCTCTATTATCTTGATCGAGGTAATATCGAGAAGTTCGTAGGTACCAGCGCTCATCTTCTCTGATTCAATAATCCTGAGCAGGTCGCCAGGACTGATCTCTTTGATGATCTTGGCGCTAGGATATTTTCTTGGATCTTTGGTGTAGACCCCGGCAACATCTGTTCCGTTTACGAATAGAGCCGCACCCAACTTTTCGGCTATCAATGCTGAAGTGGCATTTGTAGATTGGCCTGGATGGAGGCCCCCTGATACTACTACTTTTCCACTTTCAGCATAAGTAACAGTTTCAGTTAGGTTCTTCGGTACTATTGGATAAGCTGCTTCCTTTAGAGCCGAGATGAGCAGTTCTGCGTTCATTCTAGAGATTTCTATCCCCATTTCATCGAGTGATGCTTCGTCCCGACCCAACTCTCTAGCCAGCGATATATACCGCCTGGCGACTTCGCCGCCTCCCGTTACAACGATCGCTTGAATGTCCTTCCTCAGTAGAGTACGGAATAGTGTTGCAAATTCGGTAAGCTCCGTAATACCTTTAGAAAATAGGGATCCGCTAAGTTTTACGACAACCCTCTTCATGGTAAATAATCGCCTTAAGTGACTGAAGTAAGAGGAACGGTTAATAAACATAAACCAGTGGTCACTTTAATTGGCAGGAATTCATTCGCTATACCGAGATAACCAAGGGTTTTAGTTACGATGAGTTCTCCTGTAGATTCAGTTAGTTTATACAAGATTCGTAAGCTTCTAACCGAACTCTCTACAAAGGAAGGTAGGGGTACCGAACTAGTTACGCTCTACGTACCGGCTAAGAAAGCATTACACGAAGTAATCTCCACATTACGTGAAGAATGGGGAACTGCGGGTAATATCAAATCAGATACTACTAGAGTCCATGTACAGGATTCACTAACTAAGACGATGCAACGGCTCAAGCTTTACAAGAAGACACCGGAAAATGGTGTAGCCCTATTTTGTGGAGCACTCCCAACAAATGGCCTAGGGAGTGAGGAGGTGAGAGTTTTTGAGATTCATCCTCACAAACCAATTCAGACATTTCTCTACAGGTGTGATGATCATTTCCATCTGGATATATTGAAGAATATGCTAAAGGAAGAGAAGACGATTGGCATATTATCGGTCGATACCTCTGAAGCTGGCCTCGGAATAGTCTCTGGGGAAAGTCTTGAAGTTGCGGAGGTACTCACATCTGGCGTCTCAGGTAAACATCGCGCAGGAGGCCAATCTGCAAGGAGATTCGAGAGGCTTAGGGATATGGAACTTACCCAATTTTACCACAGGGTTGCGGACCACGCCACAAAAATATTTCTGGAGGAGCATAAGATATCGGGACTCATAGTTTCAGGTCCAGGACCTACAAAAGACGAATTTCTGAAGTCAGATTTACTGCATTACCAGTTGAGAGATATGATCAAGGCTACAGTAGATGCTGCATATTCAGGCGCTGAAGGGGTAAGGGAGGCACTCCAAAAGGCGGGAGACGTCGTTGAAGATATGAGGATCATTGAGGAGAGGAAGTTGATCCAGCGCTTTCTTAGGGAGGTTAACTCTAAAGAGTCGATGGTAGTTTACGGTATCGCCCCGGTTGTCAAGGCGATAGAACGAGCAAATATTCAGACCGTTCTCGTTTCAGATGATACCGGAATGATCTACCTCAGGGGAGAGTGCAGGAAGTGCAAGGACGTCTTTGGGAAGATGGTTTCTCTAGCGAAAAAGACCGACGAGAAGCAGAACTTGCTCGTTCGACCATGCGCAAACGGTGGACATACGGACTGGGAGATTCGAGAGATAGATCTTGTAGAGTATCTCGAGGATAAGATAAGAGAGACGGGCGCTAAACTCGAGGTCATGTCTTCTAGAACAGAAGAAGGGGTCATCTTCAAAAGTTTCAGTGGGATAGCAGGGTTTCTACGATACAAACAATAGTTAACATTACCCTCACGATTCCGAAATACATTCTGCTTTTATTCTAGTCGCGTGGTCTAAAATCGAATGGTCCTCAAAATTACCGATGTTAGAACAGCAACGGTAGTAGGAAATTACTATTGGACATTCGTCCGAATTTATTCCCATGAGAATTCAGGGACCGGCGAAGGATTTTTTGCGCCTAGGCTTGCGGATGTAATCAAGGAATTCGGAAGAGTGATAATCGGGGAGGACGCATTAGGGATCAGACATATAGTTGAGAAGTTAAAGTGGGCAGCTGTTCCATCGGGAAGAACGGGTATAAACGCGCATGCAATATCTGCGATCGAGATCGCGTTATTAGATCTTGTATCTAGACACCTTAACTGTCCAATGAATACACTCCTTGGAGGCAAATTAAGAGATAAGGTCAGAGTGTATGTTGACGCGCATTCTGGGAACTCGCTTGAGAGTATGGATGAGGTGTTATTGCCTACAAGACCAAAATGGTCCAAGAAATCAAACTTAGGCAAGGAGGCGAAGAGTAATACTCCTATTCATGGGAGAACGGAAGCTCAAGAATTTGGAGAAGGGCATACTCCTGAAGCCTATTCAAGGCGAGGTAAACAGTTGAAAAGCGACGGATATTCAGCCTTAAAGTTCGACCTAGATGTACCAACTCCATATTTTCAAAAGCATACGACTATCAGTGGCTCGTTAACGAATAAGGAAATTGATTATCTTTCGAGCCTTGTAGCTGCTACAAGGAGCGCTGTAGGCGAAGAAGTCGATCTTCTTTTCGATTTGCATTGGCGATATGATCTAGAGAGTTCAATCCGGCTTGCGAGAGCTCTGGAGCAGTACAATCTTATGTGGCTGGAAGACCCTCTACCACCTGGTAACCCTAAGGTCTATGGTCGTATAGTGAACTCTACGAGGACGCCGATTGCGACGGGTGAGAATCTGTATTCCAGGTTCGAATTTTCTCAACTCTTTGATACTGGGATCGGAATCGTTACTCCTGATGGTCTAAAGATGGGTGGCCTTCTCGAGACAAAGTTCGTATCGGAGATGGGCGCGGAGCAGGAGGTTAACATTTCCCCTCATAATATCGGAAGTCCTGTCGGAACCATGGCTCAAGCTCACTTATCTTCATCTCTTCCCAATTTTGGTGTGTTAGAGATACATGGTCACGATGTGCCAATATGGTCCAGAATGGCTAAAACGATGGTCATAAAGAATGGTTTTGTGGAGCTCAGCGACGCACCAGGATTGGGTATAGAGTTAGATGAGAAAGAAGCTGCTAGATACTGCCTTCAGGAAAAGTTTGACCTGTAATATGAGATTTCCGCTATTTGACGATTAACTTACCCACGTGTCCTGGGTGTCCCTCTCCACAAAAAACTGTGCAAAAGTACTCGAATTCACCTTTTTCAGTTGCAATGAATCTTACTGTTGATACAGCGTTAGGTGATATGAATGCATCAACCTCAGGAATCGATATTATCCCGATTCCATGTGGTATATCGACGCTCTTTAGCTTAAAGATGATTTCTTGCCCTTGAAAAACAGTAATGGAGC
>JAPUIC010000112.1 GCA_027297425.1 Nitrososphaerota archaeon
TTCTCGCTCTGCTTCAGCCTGTTTGGCTATAGCCCGTTGCATAAGTTCAGGTATAGCAGCATCCTTAATCGCGACTGTAGTAACCTTGATTCCCCATGGATCGGTAGATTCGTCCAAAATAGTCGCTATTCTCTTGTTAAGCATATCTCTCTTGGTAAGAAGATCATCAAACTCAACCTGTCCAATCACATCCCGGAGTGTAGTCTGCGCTAGGAAACTAGAGGCAGTGAAATAATCCTCAACCTTCATAATCGCATTGATCGCATTTTGGACTTTAAAGAATACGACAGCATCTAGATCGACTGTAACGTTATCTTTTGTAATAATGCTCTGTTTGGAAACATCCAGACTTATTATTCTCAGATCAACGACCGTAACTCGATCAACGAACGGTATCACTATAATGAGACCTGGACCTTTTTCACCTAAGAGCCTTCCAAGTCTGAATACGACAGCTCTTTCGTATTCTTTCATGACTTTTATGGTGGATCCAAGGATAACTAGCAAAACGATGAATAGGAATATTCCACCTATAGCATCTCCGCCAGTCAGAAGATATTGCATCTCAGTCTTCACATCGGCAAGCTATTTAATGTGTATCATTGGATAATGTCGTTTAGGTATCACTGGTAGTTGGAATGTAATGTGAGACAAGATTTGAATGACGTAAACAATTTTTACTTGTGCAATAAATCACCTTAAGATAATGCCATCTTCCACGAAGGGGTATCTCGCGGGAATATTTGGGCTAAGCACTGAGGGCTATCTTTTAGCTTCTGATCTCTTGAAAAATGGCTGTAAGGTAACAATGATTGACGAAACCCTTCAATTGGCGATGAGCCTAGACCGAAAGATCTCTGCACAGTTTCCCTCAGTAACATCATTGATGGACGCCGAAGTACTATTACCTGTCGAACCCGTCGATATTGCTCTTAGGAATACCGATTTCATATTTTTTACACCGAAGATTAGAAAGAGCGGAGATGAGGCTAAGACCGAGCTCGATTCTAAAATTAAAGATGTGGCAAAGAACATTTCTGAAGGGTCAGTTTTCGTGTTCACGCTTCCTACATACTTCGGAGGGAACTCTAGGATAATTGATATTCTTGAGCGTATTAGCGGGCTTACATGTCCCAAGGAATTTAGTTATTTTTATGTGCCTCTAAACCCGCGAACAAAAAAGGCTATTGTAATAGGTGCCCGCGTTAAAAAATTAGATAAAAATAAGGAGAAATTTTTGCACGTTATTCTAGGCCAGGAAAAGTTCGTGGGGTTGGCTACATCAGAGGCAGTCTTGTCTAAATTGCTTGTTTCTACCTATAGTGACATCGTTTCTGGGATAGAATCTTTCAGAGCTTTAGAGAATGAAACAGAGAAGAATGAGATGGTTAGCATGTTCAAGAAGGAGGATTTTTACCTAACTGAGATTATGGATAATTTGTTCGATCTAAGAATACTAATGAGTGGATATAGTTCGGGAGATCCAATGCTATACCTGCTTTCAGGCATAGTTCGAAGTGTTGACGGATACGTCAAGTTTTTGGCAGATCAAGTCAAGAACCTACTGAAGTTAAAAGAGCTCAAGGCTAGCCGCACCCGTATTATTATCGATTGGCCCATAGATGAGTACGAAATGAGGGGTGAGAAAGTACTCACGATCGCTCAGCTATCAGAAAGACTCAGGGATTTTGTGACCGAGGTGCACGTTCTCAAATCAAACTCAAGGTCTATAGGTACCCCGAGAGATCGTACTAGCGGAGTTGACAAGGCAGAGATCGTCCTAAGATGTGCTCCAAATACGACCACTTCAGAAACAGGGGCCACATCAACAAGGTTCACCATCGATGCAAACCTCCCGTGTTCTATCGAATAGGCTACCCTCCAACAACCTGATGTAACTTAAGAAGACAATAATAGATGTGTCCCCTTATTTATAGCGAGCTATCTATATGACCCCATTATCAGGAATTAAGGTGATCGATGTTAGCCGGGTCATGGCAGGCCCATACTGTACTATGCTCTTAGCCGACTATGGGGCGAATGTGATTAAGGTTGAGCCCCCATTAGGAGATGACAGTAGGACTTTTGGTCCACCGTTCAGTAGAGGCGAGAGCGCCTACTTCTTGAGCGTCAATAGAACTAAACGGAGCATGACGCTAAATCTCAAGCATAAGAGAGGGAGAGATATAATTTTCAGACTAGTTAAGGACGCGGACATATTTGTTGAGAACTATAAGCCTGGGGTTGCCGATAGACTAGGTATTGGTTTTGATGTACTTAGGAAGCATAATCCTAATCTAATCTATGCCTCAATTTCGGGTTTTGGCCAAACGGGTCCATATAGAGAGAAGCCAGGATACGACATTATTGCTTATGCGATGAGTGGGCTCAATAGTATTACAGGAGAGAAGGATAGACCACCTATAAGAATCGGGGCACCGTTAGCGGACATAGGTGCGGGTATGTTTGCCCTGATAGGGATCCTGATGGCATTAAGAGTGCGAGATAAAGAAGGAGGCCAACATATAGATGCGAATCTACTCGATGGACAACTATCTTGGCTTACTCATCAAGCTCAGGGTTATCTCCTAACTGGCGAAAATCCAGAAAAATTGGGGTCAGCTCATAACTCGATAGCGCCTTACCAGGCTTTTACAGCTCAAGATGCATCATTTGTAGTTGCGGTTGGTAATGATTCGATATGGAAGAAGTTCTGTATAGCGATTCATCTCGAGGATATCGTTCATCATCCCGACTTTCGGTCAAACCTCGATCGAGTTAAGAATAGGGAAAAGTTAGCCGACCTGTTGAATAGACATTTTTGCAAGGAGCCGGTAGAGTATTGGCTATCCGCATTTACCAATGCTGATGTTCCTTGCGGCAAGATAAACAGGATCTCTGAGATCCTATCCGATGCTCATGTCAAAGAACATGATATGCTGCTTGAAGTTAATCATGATAAGTTAGGGAAGATTAACCTTGTTGGTCCACCCATCAAATTTTCCAAGAGCAAACCAGCAGCGCCTCGAGCACCACCCACATTGGGAGCCAATACGAGCGAAATCCTAAAGGAAGTTGGTTATAGTCAGAAGGAGATCAAAGTCCTGTATAAAGACGGCGTAGTTTGAATCTATTAACAGTGTCAAGAGATTAGGAGAAAACGCATGGTCAGAATTGGAGTAGTTGGGGTAGGTGGCTGGGGGAAAAACCATCTTCGTGTTCTGAGCGAATTAGGTCATCTATCATGTTTCTGCGATACTGATGCAGAGAAAATAAGCTTCTATGAGCAGAAATATGGCGTTAAAGGATTTAGTTCGTTAGATGGCATGATAGAAGGTCAACACCTTGAGGGAGTAACAATTTGTACGCCCAGCGTAACTCATTACGAGGTGGCGAGTAAGGCCCTTGAAGGAGGACTCAATGTATTGGTGGAGAAGCCTATGGCGCCTACCTCTGCAGAATGCAGAAAAATGGTAGATCTGGCGAGTAGGAAAGGACTTTTTCTAACAGTAGGATATATAGAGAGATTTAATCCGGCGGTGACTGAACTTAAGAAACAGATTCGTACAGGAAAGTTGGGGCAGCCGTTACTACTTGAATTTCACAGGGAAAACAGATGGCCTGAGAGGATTATAGACACAGGGATAGTTTCAGATACGTCCGTTCACGATATAGATACAGCCAGATGGATCTTTGAGGAAGAGCCAAACGTGGTTTTTGCCAGGACAGGAAAGGTTTTCGGAGCATACGAAGACTTTGCAACCATAATGCTAGGATTTAGAGATCAGAAGACTGCCTTTATTGTATCTAACTGGATTACGCCTAAACGGATTAGGCAACTTAGTGCCGTCTTTACAGGTGCTGTAGCTACAGTAGACTTTGTGAGTAAGGAATTACGAATAGACGACGATAAGGGCACTAGGAAACACGGGAAAGGAGATGGTGAACCGCTTGCACTAGAGCTTACCAGTTTTTCGAATACTATAGAGAATGGAACACCTCACTTAGTCACGGCAGAGGACGGACTGAATACAACAAAGATCTCCGAGGCGGCAATACAGTCTAGTATCAAAGGTGTGCCCATACACCTAAAACTAGATTAAGAATTTTCCCAAGTGACACGCTTTCGGTTATAGTCGCTCTTTTTATATTTCGGTTTCGCTGGAGAACCAAATACCACTGTCTCTGGGGGCACATCGTCAAGCACTAGTGACCCCATCCCGATCACACTTTCATGACCTATCTTTATGCCAGCTTTCAAAATTGCTCCGGCCCCAATAATCGCACCATCTTCGATTTGCACCCCAACGAGTTTTTTGCTAGTAGGATATGGATCATTTGTTATTACAACTCCAGGACCTAGGAAAACATTCTTCCCTATCCTTGTCTTAGGGGGGATATACACCATACCTTCGATCCTCGTTCCCTTACCGATCTGTACCCCATAATCTATGTGAGAAAGAGATCCTATAGAGACCGCATCCCCAATTACGGAGTTATTGCCTATGTAGCAAAAATTCCAGATTGAGACATTCTTCCCGATCTTTGCGCCTTTACCAATATGGGAGAGATATGATTTACTATTTTTGGAGGTTGGTATCATCTCACCCTATTAATCGCGAAGAAATTCTCATAGTTAGTTCTAAAATAACGGGAAATGAACAACAAGAGACTCATCATTCCCTCTCGAGTATCTGAACATCGCAAGATGCTAGATCTTTGAACCTTTGAGCATCCACCTTGCTCCCAACAATCGTTCCGTAATGCATAGGAATCGCTAAGTTTGGTTCGATCTTCTTTACGGCTTCTGCTGCCTCATCTGCAGTCATAACGTAAGTACCACTGACAGGTAACAAAGCGATGTCAGCTTTAATGTTAGCCATCTCAGGGATATCATCGGTATCTCCAGAATGGTATACCCTGACTCCGCCAAAGTCTATTACGAATCCTAGGTTACCATCTTCACGTGGATGAAATACTAGCCCAGGTTCCTTAAACTTGTTTGTGTTATATGATTCTACTGCTTCGATCCTGATACCCTTGACATCGAGAACGGCGCCGGCTTTCACGATCCTTACTTCAGCGATGCCCAAAGTGGAGAGCGTTTGAGCACACATCTGCATGGAGACTGCTATAGTGTTAGGTCCAATTACCTTTTTTAGATCTTCGCTACTTAAGTGGTCAAAATGTTCATGGGTGATCAGGATTATATCCACTTCTTCGCTGGAACTAATCTTGTAAGGATCGATGATTACTGATAATCCTTTTTTTAACCTAAAAGAGTCATGACCAAGCCAAGATATTTCTAATCCATGGTATTCAATCATGAGTTCCCAGCCGCTTCCAAATTTATTTAGGCTTTGTGGACTCTGTCATGCCTTAATAAGAAGCAATCACGACTAGCTATAGGATTGAAGATCTGGATTGATATCCTTACACCTAAACAGGCCTTCTTTGCCAGTAAATTATCTCAAACATTAATGAAAGACCATGAGGTCTGGATGACATCTAGAAATTACCCTCAGGTTACCCAAATGGGGAAGATTCTCGGTATTGATCTGGAGATAATAGGGAAACATGGAGGTTCAACTAATGAGACTAAGTTGTCGGCCAGCATCGATCGACTACATGGTCTCCAGACCAGAGTAAATGATGTTAAACCAGATGTCTGTATCTCGTTTCTCTCTCCTGAGGCAGCGAGAATATCCTTTGGCTTGAAGGTACCACATTTGGCGGAGAGTGACTCGCCGCATGCATCACACGTATGCAAGCTAGTAGTTCCTCTTCTAGATTCACTCTATACTCCATATAGTATATCGTTGGACTCATGGCTTCAGTACGGCATCAAGAAGGAGAAAATCCATAGATTCAGAGGACTTGATCCGATGGTATGGCTCCGGGATTATAAGCCTAATTCAGATATATTGAAAAAGTTGGGCTTGACTGAAAGAGATAGGATCGTAACGATAAGAACTGAAGAAGAACAGGCCGCTTATGTTGATCGGTCCACTGTCAGTTCTATCTATCCCATTACCAAGAAGCTCGCTGGAAAATTTCCGGATCACAAATTTGTTATCTTGGCTAGATATACCAATCGAATGAAGATCGAAAGGGAGGATAATATTCTTAATGTTGAAGGGATAATTGACGGACCAAGTTTACTTCACTACTCCAAATTGTTTATTGGTGGAGGAGGCACGATGACCCAGGAAGCAGCGTTGATGGGGATCCCTTCAATCGGTGCTCATAGGTCCTCTATTCCTGAAGTCTTTAGCGGCTACCTGATCCCGAAAGGTTTGGTAAAGTGGCGGACCAAGCCGGCCGAAATTGCGAGAGAAGCCGAAGCCATGCTGTCTATAACAAACAAAGTCCGCTCAGCCCAGAAAAAGAAGGTAGCTCGTTTGATATCGGTGATGGAAGACCCAATTCCAGAGATAGCCAAAGCAGTACAGACTATGAGAGTTGCTCATAATTAGCAAAATACTTAAATTGAAATCGTAGACCCGAGCCCAAGGGCGTTATCTACGAAAATACCTAAGGAGCTAAGGACATTCTGTAAGCATTGCGGCAAGCATACACCCCATGTCGTGAGCATATCTAAAGGGGGGAAACAGAGAGCCTCATCTCTCGGAGCAAGAAGACACGCCGAAGACCGAAAGGGATATGGTGGTCAAAAGTTTCCCAAATTAGTTAGAACCGCAAAGACTACCAAAAAAATAACCCTGAAGATAAAATGTACAATCTGTAGCAAGTCTAGGATTTCTGCAGGTATGCGGCTTAGAAAGGCGGAAATAGCCGCATAATATCATTAATTCAGGTTAAACGCTCGATTTTGCTGGCTTTAGCTTTATCTTTCCTATTTCGCCTACTAAATCGCACAGATAATTCGTAAAGTCATCCAATATTTTTCTTCCTTCTTCAGGTGATGCCTGAGTAGCATCCCCAAGCGAGCCAAAATCGGTGAGCTCGTCAGCGTCTAGGGGTATGAAGAAACCACCTTTTCCAAACTTAGCCTCATAGGTCGAGAATCCAGTAACTCTTTCCGTTAGATTCTTACCTTTTTCACGGATGATCTTATTCATGTCTACGTACTTTTCGTTCAAGGATAGAAGAACAGATGTTCCTATCTCACTTGCGTGACCAGAAGGAAAATCTGTTGTCTTTGAATAGTTAATTGGGGGACAGACAGTATCCAATAGGTTCCAAAACCAGATGCCCGTAACTAGGGTATCGTTTTTCTCTTTCATCTCCCACATAACATCCTTTATGATAGGTACATTTCCCACATGTGTATTCAACACAAAAATCTTCTTGAATCCATTATAGACAAGACTGTTGCAGACGTCGATCAATAAACTCTTGAGAGACTC
>JAPUIC010000113.1 GCA_027297425.1 Nitrososphaerota archaeon
TTTTTCCACCTGATCCGAGAGTTTCTTTGGGATTGAGACATTCATGGTAACCATGAGCTGCTCGTAGTAAGAAACTGGAGAGATATAAGATTGAATAATTGATTGTTTCTTCTGACTGATCAGGGGTTATCTGGATCATAGCCTGGGAGGTGTACCAACTCGTGCCTTCCTTCTGTCTTTACCTGGGCATCGACCTCCTTGATCATTCCTTCCCTCCATGCGATCCAGTCTGCGTGATACTTGTCCGGATTACCATCGAATGCTTTCTTACAATCTTCACCATGAAAAAAGAATACATGGTCTTTATGCTTTGATATCCCCATTCCATTATTGGGGAATGCGTAACCCTTCGGGAAGGCACTCTTTGCCTCGTCATAGATCATCTCTTTAGCACATACTGGATCGCGGAAATTTTCATGCTGCCATAGTAGAAATCCAGCATAATGAGGATCTGGATCTTTTTCAAATTTCTCCTTACAATCCTGTGAACAGAAGACAATCTTGTTTCCTGCGTATTCGTAAACTCCATATGCCGACGCCTTGATTTCAGGGTGGTCAAGTAATCTACCACAGGTTGGATCTTTCATATGTGGTGCCATGGCAAATACTCGATTTGAGACAGTATAAAGCCATCCCCGCAATATGACTAACGAGAATGATACTTCTACAAAGCTAGATATTATGAACTATTCTCCCGAACGAGAGAAGTCTTACATAAATTGGGAGGTGACCATCTTTAAATAATTCTATGACACATATTTCTTGAACTGTTTTATGTCGATAGAGAGCCTAAGAGACTACTTACCGATAGCTGAAAAACACGGTCTTATGAAAAGAGTTACGGCTGAAGTGGATAAGGATTGGGAGATTGGTGCAGTAATACGCGAGATATACGATAACATAACTCCTGAAAATAGATATGGTGTATATTTTGAAAATGTGAAAGGGAGTCAATTTCCCTTTGTTGTGGGAATCGTTGGTCCCACACGAGAAGCAGCCTCTCTTGTTCTTGAAGCTCCCCAGGACAAACTGATGGAGAAGATGTTGAACGCATTTGAGCATCCGATTGATCCAGTTATCGTAGCGGAAGGACCTTGTCAGGAAAATGTGCTCACCGGAGATCAAGTGGATCTACACCTGTTCCCTTTCCCGACATATTCTGCAGGAAGGGATGGCGGTAACTACATTATCCCAGGGTGCATAATCAGCAAGGACCCCGAAACTGGGATAAGAAACTCAGCAGTCTATCGATCTCAGATCATTGGGAAGAATAAGTTAACGTTTGGTGCCGGGAGAGTAAAAGGTGCCTACGCTCATTATGCAAAACAGGAAGCGAAAGGCGAAGGACTGGATATTGCTATATCGATAGGTGTCGATCCTGTGATCTGGTTTGTAGGACCTGGTCTGTTTGAACATGGGCTCGATGAATTGAGTATTGCGGGAGGTTTGAGGGGCAAACCGGTGGAACTTGTCAAATGCAAGACCGTGGATCTAGAGGTTCCAGCGAATGCAGAAATAGTAATTGAAGGAGTAGTACTTCCAAAGGAGAGGGGTCCCGAAGGGCCATTTGGTGAGGCTGCTGGCTACATGGAAGGTGTTCTTCCCGACCGGCCTGTCGTCGAGATAAAATGCATAACATATAGGAACAATGCTATCTGTCAAGGCAATGTCGCTCAAAAGCCTCCGAACGAGGCCGAGAATGCCGGTTCGTTGTTGAATGAAGCTCTTTTGTTCCGGAAGTTGACCAAGGGAATAGGCTTACGCGGCATCGTGGACCTTGCGAAGTTGAGAGGTGCTGGGATGGGTCACCTTGTCATCAAGGTTAAGAAACTGCCCCCGGGACAGAACAAGCGGATTCTGAATGCAGCTTGGGTCTGCGATACTTTGGCAAAGTTCATCTCCGTTGTAGATGAAGATATTGATATCAGAAACACGGCACAGGTTCTTTGGGCACTTGCATATAGATGTCAACCGCATAGAGATATACAGATCGTAGAGGACGCACCTCAGATCCAGGATCCTTCCACCGGCACTTTCGGTTGGAGACCTTCAAATGGCTCTAAGATACTGATAGACGCTACCATGAAGTTCGATTACCCAGACGTGGCGGTTCCTGCGCCAGAGTATATGGAGAAAGTTAAGAACGACTGGGCAAAGTATGGACTCCCCCTTACTACTGTTCTGGCTGATGTACACAAACCTCTTGAAGTTGAGGTTCAAGCTCCTACTTCTACTCCAATAAATTGACTGATAATCTTTAGCACAAGATTACGTATCTAATATTGCAATAGTCGGCGATGTAGGCAGAGGATCTGCATCTTTTGAGCAGATCTAAGCAGATAAATATCTAAGGTACTCTCCTCCAAGACTATGATAACTCTAAGCGAGGTAGAGCAACTCAAGCAAGACGTCGTAGATTCCTGCCAGATCCTGTACAAAGAGCATTTATGGGAATGGTTCGGTGAAGGACATCCAAGCGCCAGAATTCCGGGTACGGACAAGGTGATCATTCCTGGACATATTCATCCGTACGGAAGAGGCATGGGTGGTGTAAAATCCGTAGACGACCTGATCGTAATCGATACCCAGATGAAAAAGATCTCGGGCAAGTACGATTCTATGAATGAGGCGATGGTACATGTTTCAGCATATAAGGCACGCCCAGATATTGGCGGAGTCGTATATTCACATCCGCCTCATTGTGATATCTTCGCAGAGCTGGACAGACCTATACCCTGGTATGGAAAAGAAATTCCGATCTGGGATAGCAAAGGTGGGATCGCGGATGAGAAACGTGGTAAAGCCTTTGCCAAAGCGTTAGGGAAGAAGGAAGCAATACTATTGAGGAATCCCTTCAGTCTAGTTACTACAGCACCAACTCTAAGAGAAGCTGTACTTACTGTCTATATGGCTGAAAATATAGCACGGCGTCAGTACAAGGGATTGGTCATAGGAAAGATTCCCCCAGCCCCAGACCACGAGCCGCTGTTAAAGGAGTGGTTCACAACTTACGTCGAAGAGTACGATACAAAGTTTCGCCATCTGGACATGTGGCGATTCCTACATGAAAAGAATATCGGACCGAATTCCTAAGGCCTTTCGATAGGGTATTCCTATCCCTCCTTTCTCCGCCTCTAGGAGGGGTTCGAATTCCACTAGGTGTAGACAATATGGTATATATGCTGAGATCATATAAGATTTACATGGAAATCATAGGAACTGTATAATTACTATAAAAACGCAATGTATATATGACTATTATGCTCTTGTCCAGGGTATGAGTCAGTATGATGCAGATGCCTTAATGGCATATTTCAAGAAACATCAGATTAGCCGAAGAACAGCAGTAATCGGTGGAGCTGTAGTCGTAATAGCAGGCTCCTCAGCAGCTTATCTAGCTTTCGCAAACCGCGGACAGCCTGAACAGACTCCGACAGCCCCAACAACTCCATCCACACCTTCTACGCCAACTGCACCTTCCACACCTTCTACTCCAAGTGCTCCAAGTACACCTAGTGCTCCAGCACCAACACCCGCTCCAGAACCGTCTCCTGCACCTCAAGAGAAGAATACGCTTATTATTGCAATCTTACAAGATATGCCCACTTTATTCCCGTTGGCATACCCTCCAGGAGGTTCTGGTCCTCATAGGACAATAGCAAACTTCCAGGAGATGCTGCTCAATGAGGATAGGACTCCATTTGCTTTAGGTCAACCAATAGATAAGACGTCCATATTAGCGCGTGATTCTTCAATAGGTCCAGTACCCGGGGCAGCTCCAGGCGATTTCCAAAAAATTAGAATTCAACTCAGACCAAATGTAAGGTTCCATAGTGGAGCGAAACTGACATCAGAGTCTCTCTCCGGACCATTCGACTTTCAGCATGTATACGATAATTCTAACTGGCCATTTTACTACCCAACTCGTCGAGGAGGTCTGACTACAGAGATAGTAGATGAACTGACAGCTGATATGATCTGGGGACGGAGCAATTTCTCCAATCTTCAGGCCTTCAGACATCCAGGAAGGCCATTTCTATGGAATCCAGCATGGGTAGAAGAGCACGGCATTGAAGGCAGAGGTAGAAACCTAGGTGGTGAGGATCAAGATGGTACAGGTCCATTCAAGATGAAGGAATGGATACCTGGAACAAGAATCATCATGGAACGCAACAGAGACTATTGGGCTGATAACCTACCCGATGCAGAAAAGCAAGAAAATTGGGGTCGAGCGTCAGGCAACATCGATGAAGTCATTTACGTCTTCATAAGTGAACCTGCAGCCCAAGTTACCGCTCTACAGGCTGGAGATATAGACGTAGTATTACAAGCGCCACTTACTACACTCCCCCTGATACAAAGAGATCCGAATCTCGGCGTACACATACCCGAGATTGACGTAGTATTCCCTATCTACCTGAATACCCTCTACAAGCCACTACAAGATTTGAGAGTGCGCCAGGCTATCCAACATGTGGTCGATCCAAAAGCTCTAAGACGTCTATTCGACGACAGGATGCCCATAGCTAGAGGATTCTACCTGCCATGGAGTTTAGGGTTCGATCCGAACGTCAGGGCTTGGAAGACAGAAGATGTAGGAAAGGCTAAAGAGTTAATGGCGGAATCAGGCTACAAGGATGGATTCGATCTCCTTGTCGGTCCGGACACCCGTGAAAACCCCATACTGATGGGCACCGCTCTTGGTCCAATGATTTCTAAAACTGGTATCAATGCAACAGTCAAAACCTATCAGCCTACCGACTGGAGCACGATCACATCGGATCGGGAACAAACAGAAATTCACGTATACCCGTTCACCATTGGTATGAGAAAGGAACCATTCGACTTTCTAGACTTCTTCTTTAGAGCCAGATTCCGCAGGCTGAGATCACAGATGGAGCTCCCATTCCTGAACGGCACATTCGACCCCACCAAACCGTCGCGAGGTCGTCCAGACTTTGGTCTGCTTGGTTCGGTCGGGCGGACAAAATCCGAAGAGGAGCGTATCCCTATATACAAAGAAGCGGCTCAGTACATTGTTGATGAAGCGCTCCTGCTAATGCCGCTATGGTTAGTTAATGTAGGCGCATACAACAAGAGGATCACGAACATTCCAGATAGGTTTGGACCTTTCAGAGACCATATGGGTATCTTCTTCCCATACGCAGCCAAGGTATAGTGAGCAAAAACAGAAGTCTGAGCATTCAGAACTGGAAGCAATAAGCGGTAAGCGTAGCGTGAGATCTGCCTCTTAGAACCATGGCTAACCACTCAACTCCGCTGATAGCCGTAGGATCTGGAGAGAATACGGGTATAACTAGGAACTTACGTGAGCTAGCTGAGCTTATCAACAAATATTCGGGATCTGTACGGTTTGAAGGTAGAGCCTCTGACGGTGGTCCATCCAATATCGGTTTGGTGAATTCAGGAGTTGCTGATATAGGCGTTACCCATCCAGACCTGGTCAGAGATGCGTTTGAAGGATCCGGCGACTTTAACGGTAAGCCTCATGAAAATCTAAGACATTTAACGACCATCGGGATGGGTGCACAGATTCTCTACACTCTGGCAAATTCACCCATCAGCTCTATCTCAGATCTTAAAGGGAAGAGGATCATCATGCAGGGTGGAACTGGTACTGGTGTTATGGGAAGATTGATGCTAAAGGCCGCCGGCATAGACCCCGATAAAGAGGCTTATTGTGAAAGGATGCCAGGGGACAAAGCGACCGTAGCATTGAGAGATGGTAGCTTTGATGCGATCTTCGTATTCGTCTTTATTCCTGCAAATTATAAGCGTCTATTAGGCGATGGGAAGGACATCAAGTTGATCCCTATAGATCAGCAGATAATAGATCGGATCGCTGAGCAGCACGGAAAGTTCTATATGAGCTACAACTTCGACGGTTCCGAACTTGGCCTATCTTCTAGGGTTCTGTGTCTTGCGATGCCAGTTGTTCTAGTGATAAGAAAACAGGTCCCACCTGATGCGGCATACGAGGTTCTAAAGATACTCTATGAACACTCCTCTGAAATGATCGGTGGTTTTAGGACGGTTAAACCACAAGATGGACTTCTAGGATGCACCATTTCACCCCATCTCGGCGCAGAGAAATATTACCGAGAGAAGGGCATATTCAGTTAGATTGGACAGGTTCCATTCCTACAATCCGTCTCTGATAGTTGACCCAGTCCAGAACTGCCTCCTCAATATCATAAATGGGCTCCCAGCCGAACTCTGCCTTGGCTCTGGAAAAGTCAAAAGCATACTTCCCAAATGCATCTTTACTCTTTGCAAAGTCCGCAGCGTATTTCCAATTCGAAGAGAGTTCGCTACCGCTCTTCTGAGCCTCTTCATATGTGACAGTACAGCCAGCATACTTCTTGACCAATTCTGCAATCTGTCTATTGCTGTGCAAGATCCCGGAAGTGTTGAAGAGTCTGTGCTCAATTGTAGTAGACGTTAACGCCATATAGGCAGCTCTTCCACAGTCTTTGAGAGAGAGCATCGGCTTCATAATATCCTGCTTTGAGACGGTACAAGCCTTTCCGAGCGCACCCTGCTCAAAGAGATCGATAATTGGGTAAAAAGGAAGATCCTTGAAATGTGTGTCCATTCCAGATCTGACCCTGAAGAGCCGAGGTCCGTAGACCTGCCCTCCATATCTTAAGGTTAAACAGTCCAGATCGTATAGCTCGTTATACTCTTCGCAAATTATCTCTCCGAGCCTCTTTGCTACATATCCGCTGAGGACTGGAGCAGTTGGGTCATCCTCGTTGAGAGGCCTGCCTATTGGGGGCCTGCTTCCATAGACGCCGCTGGAGCTGATGTATACGACCCGTTTGATAT
>JAPUIC010000114.1 GCA_027297425.1 Nitrososphaerota archaeon
ACCGCATATCGCTCATATTCTTCGAGATATAACTTTTTGATGCGTCAGATTATAAGGGGCTAGGTTGAAGGATAATCTGCCATGGTTGATCAGGGTAGATTGAAAGAAGTTTATTCTCATATCGACTCTAACTTCTCTAAGTACACTTCCGATCTGATAAAGCTCATCGAAAAGAAGGGTGTCTCAGCCCAAGGGCTTGGAATGGAAGAATGTATGATGGCCGTTAGAAAATTGATCGACGACCTTGGTTTCGAGACTCAAATCTATCCAATTCCGAACGGCTATCCCGTCATATTTGCTAAATCCATTAATCCAAATTCTAACGATGATGACTCCTTACTCCTTTACAACCATTATGATGTCCAACCTGTGGAACCACTTGAGGAATGGGATACCGATCCATTTTCGGGGGTAATACAGGATGGAAAGCTCTATGGACGGGGTGTAGCTGATGATAAAGGCGATTTAGTATCTAGGATAAGTGCACTCACCTCTCTTAAGGAAGTACTCGGGAGTATTCCAATATCTATCAAATGGGTGATAGAGGGCGAAGAGGAGATAGGGAGCCCTAACTTTCATGGGTTTGTGAAGGATAACAAATCCATGCTCAACGCTGACTCATGCATATGGGAGGCTGGAGATCTAAACCCCAAAAATCGACCAGAATTTTACCTCGGATGCAAAGGGTTACTATATGTAGAAATTTCAATCACAGGTGCCAGTTCGGATAGACATTCCAAGTATGCAGCAATACTTGAGAGTCCTACTTGGCGACTAATCTCTCTCATCCGAAGCCTAAAGGACGAGAAGGGGAAGATCATGATAGATGGTTTCTACGACGGTATCATACCACCTTCAGGAGAGGAATACAAATTGATATCTAACATTGAATTTGATGAGGCCGCGAACCTAAAGTTCCTGGGTGCGCAGCGATATCTTGGTGACAAGAAGGGCCCAGATCTGGTATCGGCATTCATAAACGAGCCAACCTGTAACATCGCAGGTCTATTCTCGGGGTATTTGGGCAAGGGCCCCAAGATGATACTACCCTCGAGCGCTACCGTGAAGATAGATTTTAGGCTGGTTCCTGGTCAGGAACCTGAAACTGTTCTGATTCTACTGCGAAGACATCTGAAAAGTAATGGATTTTCTGACGCTGGCTTGAAGGTATTAAGCAGCGAAGCACCCGCCAAAACTCCTGCTGACTCTGAACTCGTTCTCAAAGCTACTGAAGCAGCCCGGAAAATATATCACCAGGATCCGGTCATTTGGCCACTAATGCCGGCTACTGGTCCCATGGCTCTATTTCGTAAGATCTTGGATATCCCAGTAGCCATGGTAAACTGTGTAGCTTACGTTGGCTCTTCTTACCACAGTCCAAACGAGCACATCTATCTAAGCCACTACCAGAAAGGGATAGAGTACTTTGCCACCCTATTAGCTGACTATCGAGAAAAACCTGAATGATGCCTTGTTTACTCCTTGTAATCCGACAAGATATCTGAATATTCCGGATTTTCCGATTGAAGCCTGACAAACTCTGCATAGCTGACGGATAGTCCACATTTTTGGCACTTTACAAAATCCCAATTATCGTCGACTTCGGCGGGATTGGCACACTTAGGACACCTTATCTTCAATATCTCTAGTTGATACTCGATCTTCTTAACCCTGTCTACTTCGTGTCTCTTTTTTAATGTCAAATGTTAGTTTTAAATAATCGAGTCCTTTATCGGCGTATTCTCGAATTGGCCCGTGGTAATGCTCGGACTGTTCCCACTCAAGATAGGGCGCCTACAGTCCAACAAAGTATCAATAAGGTTGGGATCGAAGGGTTACGAACCTCGATCAAGGTGATGCGCGATGGGGAGCTATTCACCTACCTATCCAAGATCGATATCTTGGTAGACCTCAGTGAGAACAAGAAAGGGATTCACATGTCGAGGCTCGTCGAGAGCATCAATGAATCTATAACTCTTAAAGCTGGCCGGACTAAGACGAGCCTAGAAACTCTCGGAGCCGAGGTCCTAATGGAACTTACTAGACGACATCCGTTTAAGTCAGCTGAGATTACCATTTCTACTACCCTTGTACTGGAACGTAGCACTCCGATCTCCAAGAGACCAACCTATGAGTCATATGACGTCGTTGCGAAAGTAACTTGGTCAGAGAACACGCTGCGGAAGTACCTTGAAACTAGCGTGATTGGTAATACCCTATGTCCGCATAGTCTAGAAGTGACTGGAGGGAAGGCGCATATTCAGAGATGCGAACTAAAACTTGGTTTCGATGTTAAAATCGACGAAGATCTTCTGTTTGAAAAACTAATAGAAATATGTGAGCTGTCCTTTAGCTCACCTACATTCACAGTCCTGAAGACAGTAGATGAGGCACATCTTGTTGAACAGATGTTCGCAAATCCGATGTTTGTCGAGGACGTTTCTAGACATTGTCTAGATCGTGTTCTAGGATTAGGCATAGAAGGCTCAGTATTGATCAAAGCAACGTCTTTCGAGTCAATCCATAAGCATGATGCTGTAGCGGAAATTCGAAGGCACTTAAAGAAGAACAAGAGCGGCTCGATAGATGTTCTATAGGCGTTGGTAGGGATATGACAAAAAACTCGTTGGGCATGGAATTTTGGGTGGACTATTCACATCTTCTGAAAGGACATCCTAAGTGCGGTGTGCCCCACGGCCATACTGCAAAAGTTCTTGTTGAGATAGAAGGCGATGTGAGTGGCGGCTCATCGTACAAGGATAACATGTTGATAGATTTTCACGACATGAAGGAGACATGCTGGTCAGTACTGGAAAAACTTGACCACCAAGATCTCAACCAAATTTTCGAGTATCCCACAGCGGAGAACATCACGCAATGGATATTCGATAAACTAGAAGAGAAACTTCAGCTCTCGAAAGTAACTTTCTTTGAAGGTGAAGGCAAGTGGTGTTCTGTAGCGAAATAGTTTAGAGGTTCCGTAGGTGACTGATGATTAGAGAGACTTCCGCCGGTGCTGTCGTCTATCTCAGAAATGGTAACGAAGTAAAGTATCTGCTGCTCAACTATGCCCATGGCCATTGGGACTTTCCCAAGGGCCACATTGATCCAGGCGAGCAGGAAATAGATACGGTGAAGAGAGAGGTCCGTGAGGAGACTGGGATCACAGATCTAGAATTAGATGAGAAGCGTATAGGAAAGACAAAATACTCGTTCTTACGCAGAGGCAAG
>JAPUIC010000115.1 GCA_027297425.1 Nitrososphaerota archaeon
GATTTCGCTTCGGAGGACTCTTTGGCCACGCTGTAGGTCGTTTGTAGACTTGAAAGATTAATTAATGGTTAGCAGTTGCTCCCAGTAGGATTTGGGAGACGAGCATCCCCGGGAGGCCTCGGCACTCGACAATCTCCGGGAGGATATCAGGGAGCGTCTTGAGAGCGATAAGATCCTTTCGCCAGCATGGGTTCTCCTTCCCCTCCTAGCTATTGGCATTGGGGTCGCAGTAGCTATAGTTGCAATTGTAATAGCTTCCATTGGACTGGCAGTAATTGGCTTTGAGCCAGGGGTAGACTTTGCGCCTGAGGAATTCTTTGTTCCTCCAGCCTCCTTCTTTTCCCCTGCTGTTGGAGCTGGGTTTGGCATTGTCGCATTCGCAGGAGTGATCTCCACGATCCTCTTGGCGTATCTCGGGTACCTGCTCATCAACAGGAGGAATAAGCACTTCAAGCGGCAGTCGAGGTTCTACGACGATCTGATAGCATATTTGAGAGCTGTCTCTTCGCGGAAGAGGGTTGATGCGGAGGTCGGGCTATTATCCCTTGAGCGGACGGCTAGGGTGATGAGAGAAGACGAGACCGAGAAGAATGCGGTTCTATGGTTGATCTTGGTCTTGGTCTCGCAGCTCCTCGCAATTCTATACGTACTCTACTTCCTGGGCAAGGACATCAGGCTCCATGAGAGGATGGAGGATGGCTTCATGGAGGACTCGAACAAGATCCTGGAGAGCCTTGGTGCAAGTGTTGAGGTGCGGCGTCTAAATCCAATCCCCGAGAGGAGCTTCGTCCTCTACCTCATCCTTACCGTAGTTACACTTGGCATCTTCGGGATATACTGGCTCTACATCCTGATAACTGATCCGAATAACCACTTCAAGCATCACATCCAGTATGAGGACGAGCTGATGAGAAAGATATCTACCATCACCTAATTCCCACGAGCCTGGTCAATTGCTCGAATCTCAGACCTTTCCTTCGGCCGCGTTTTAGCCCATGAACCATTTTCGGTGCAGTTACCGCCGAACTTGTCCTATCGAGCTAAACTTCTAGAACGATAACCTATGTTCGCGATTTCAGTTTAGCAATCCTGTTAGGGAGACTTCGTTCATATTTCCTTTCTTTGCGACTTGGACGAGTCCTCTTTCGGTCAATGCTCTTCTTCTATGCTCTGATTCTACTGTCCTGGATGGAATCGTTCGAACCAATTCCAGATAACAGGCCCTCAATTTTTCTAGTGCGAAGGGACGAGGACATCAAATCTGAATACCTGCATGACATTGGAATTGTAGACAGGATAGTTGAGTCAAATTGCGGTAACTGAAAAAGGAAAAGGGTCGTCAGATAGCCTGCCCCAATGGGCTGGACGAATTATTATTATTATCATCTCGAGCTTTGTGATTTTTCATTCCTTTTCTGAAAAAAAATGTATGGGGTCGGATCGCATAGTGAAGCTCGTGGAGAAGGTCGTACCACTTGAGTTAGGTCTCAGTCACCATCTTCCTTTTTATCTGGATCAATGAGCGTGAGATGACCAGATCGTTTCTTGTCTGGATCTCTGAGCCTGAGAGGGCCGGATGGTTTAGAGGTTGAATCACCTTTTTTCTCATTTGAAGAGCGTAACTTAATTGTTCCCTTAGCGACTGGACCACTCTTAATTAGGCTGATCTGGTCCTTCCATGCCTCTCGATAGATTAGGATGCTCGCCATAGCCTTATCAATCTGGTCATAATTGCCCCCTTCCACCATCGTCTTTACTCTCTCGCAGGTTTCGACAAACTTCGAGAGATGCATAATTACACACTCCTCCGTAACTGCATCCTCCGGGTGTACTTTGTCTCCTATGGATAGACCAAACTCCGCCTTATTCCCCTTGTCAAGCCCCAGAACCCAAACAGGATCTGGGTGGAGATTAGAACTCCTTAGTTCCCGCTCTTGCTCTTCAACAATTGTCGTTACGTTATGGATTAGCTCATCAATTTGGGTAAGGAGGCTCGTCCGGTGCTCATCTCTACGATCTTGATTCCACTTCTCTTCTGAGATTATATCCAATGACCCAGAATAGTACTCCATCCCTTTGGAAAGATTCATAACTCGATCGAGTAGCGCCTGAGACCGCTCCTTGAGTTCGAGGGTGTTCAAGTTAGCTCATACTCTGTTAACCTGATCAGTCTATCGAGTCCGGCAGCAAGGATATCAGGGGATTTGAAACCTGTGCGGAATGGACCCATTCTTTTCTTGTTATTTACATAAACTTTCATTCCACTGAGTATCTGAGAGAACGGGATAAGCAATACCCTCTTCTCATGGGTTAATGTTTCTGGTTTCTCTATCAATGAAGCAAGAAGGGTCAATTTTTCCGAATTCGGGATCATGTTTTCAATATCTGTGAGCTGGCTCTCCAGTGTGGCTTTATTGCTTAGAGCCGAATTCAGATTATCGGCCTCTTTTTGAAGGGATTCCTTTCTTTCTTCGGATTCTCTAACATCTTCCTTCAGGTTACTCAAGCGTTTTTCAGTTCCCTCTACAGCTTGGTTCAATTCCACGGAACGCTCGTTTAGTGAAGAGATGGATTCTTCTCTACTTCGAATTCCACCCTGAAGGCTATTGAGCTTGGCTTCTTTGGAAGGAATAGCTCTGTCGAGCTCTTCTTTTCGTAACTCTAGCTCACTCATCTCGCTCTTTGTCTTTTTCAAACTCGAATCTAGAACATCCAGGAGTTCTCTCTTCTGATTCCTCTGAGATTCGAGGTTTTCCGTTTCTGTCTTTAATGCAGAAACATCCTTCTTAAAATCCTGATGTTGTTTTTTCAGGTCTTTGAGTAGACTTGCTCTCTGATCTATCGACTTATCTAGACCTTGCTCTCGCCGCTCTTTGGATGAGACCGCACCCTCAATCGCATTGTATTTCGAATAAATCAATTTTAGCTTCTGGAAATCGAATCTATACGACTTCTTCATGAGGAACAATACTACAGAAAGAGGCTTTATCCCTTCTGTAGCTAGAGCTGGCAGGGAATATGATAGCGCGACCCAACAATTTCGTTGTTCCATTTGTGATTAGCTCAGGTCTTTTCGCCTTCAGTGACTCGCCATCTGACTACCCATCTTGACCTCAGCTGTAGGACTAAAGGTCTCTGCTCCGCCAAAGAGGCATTCTTCTGCTCAAGAGTCTTCCAAGACGTCTCATAGTCGCAAGAACGCGACTCCTTATCATAGCCAATCCAGTTTTCGAATTTGGATTAATTAATGTCGGTCGAGGGCTTGTATTACCGCTTCATTACCAGAATTTAGGAGATAGCCATGTGGACCGGAGGGGATTTGAACCGTAAATGGGTATGAATCCACAACAGATACCGAAACGACGAGGGCATCCTGACAAATTAGGACAACGAGAATCTAAATCCGCCACTATTTAGCAGTGATCTCCTTGTTATGGGCTAGCGCGCCCTACGCTGAATGACTACAGGGCGAAGAAGTAATAGAACTTTACCACACCAAAAACACAGACATAATAATGCGTCCGGCCTATTGGGGCAGGCTAATTGGAGCCCCTTCCTCCAATTTTTCATATGTAAGATATTC